>JALHDK010000084.1 GCA_022838965.1 Actinomycetales bacterium
CGCCGGTGGCACGCCCGTCCCAGAAGTTGCCGCCCACGAACAGGCCCTTCCGGTCGACGGAGAGGATCGGGCTCTGGGTGGCGTAGGCGGCGCTCGGTGGCTTGCGGTCACCGAACTTGCCCGGGATGGAGCCCTCATAGACGGCTCCGAGGGCGTTGATCGCGGTGTCGGGACCCACCCAGCCCGCCTCCGGGGCGTGGCAGGTGGCACAGGACTGGTTCCCGTTGAGGGAGAGGTTCTCATCGAAGAACAGCGACTTCCCCAGTTGTTCGCTCGCGGTGAGGGTGGAGTCGCTGAGGGATTCCGTGGCAGAGACGCCCGCGATCGCCAGCAGCATGAGGGCTGCGGACGCGGGCGCAAGGGAAACGAAGTGTCTCACACGCATTCTTGTTCCTCCTCTGGAACGCGCCGGACGGGTGACAGTCAGAAGATGGGAAGCTGCCTCACCTCCCCTCCGCGAACGGGCCTGCGGCGGTCGTCCAGCTTCTCCGTCGAAGCGTGGTGCGTCCATTGTCGGGCACAGCATCCCGCCGGGGGCCGGAATCGCTCGCGGACCCACGGCCGCGCTCTCCCAAATCGCGCCACCGTGCTGCGTGGGGCCGCCACACTAGGAGAAGCAGCCAATGAAGGAGGCACGATGCGGCAGCTGTCGCAGGACGAGCAGAAGAGGGCGGCCGGACGGGCCGCGATCGCGTACGTGACACCGGGGACAATCGTCGGGGTCGGAACGGGCTCCACGGTGGCGCCCTTCATCGCGGCGCTGGGCGAGATGCCCGAACCGATCGCCGGGGCGGTTTCAAGCTCCGAACGCTCCACCGCGGCACTCGTGGCCCTCGGCATCCCGGTGTACGACGCCAACGAGGTGGAACGCCTGGACGTCTACGTGGACGGCGCCGACGAGATCGACCCGCGCGGCTACATGGTCAAGGGCGGTGGCGGCGCCCTGACGCGCGAGAAGATCGTGGCCGCGCTCGCCGATCGCTTCATCTGCATCGCCGACGCCTCCAAGCGCGTCGAAGTCCTCGGCTCGTTCCCGCTCCCCGTGGAGGTGATCCCCATGGCGGCCGCGGCCATTGCCCGCCGCTTCGCCGCCGGGGTCCTCGGGACCTCCGGGGACGCCAGGCTCCGGCTGGACGGTGACGGGCGGCCCTACGTCACGGACAACGGCCAGCACATCCTCGACGTCCACGGGCTGCGCATCACGGACCCCCTCGCCATGGAATCGGCCATCAACGACTGGCCGGGGGTGGTGACCGTGGGCATCTTCGCCCACCAGAAGGCAGACCTGTGCCTGCTCGGGACTCCCGAGGGCGTCGAGACGCTCAGGTTCAGCTGACGGACGGCCCGCACGAACAGGAGGTAACCGGTGACTGATCATCCCCAGCGACTCGTCATCCTCGGCGCCTCGGGCGACCTCACGAAGCGCCTGCTGCTTCCCGGACTGGGAACGCTCCTCGCCGCCGACGTCGACCGTCACGTCGAGGTGTGGGGCGTCGGCCGCGAGCCGATGGCGGCGACGTCGTGGGGCGCCAAGGTGGGCAACGCCCTCGTCCGGGGCGGGTGCGACGACGAACGCGCGCTCGCCGTCGTCGCGGCCTCCCGGTACGTGCAGGTGGACGTGGCGGAGCGTGCGGGCGTCGAGGCGCTGCTGGCCGAGATGCCGGACCGCGACTCGACCGTGCTCTACTTCGCGGTCCCACCCGCCATCACCCGCCGGGTGTGCGAGCACCTTGCCGCGTGCGGCGACCTCGGAGGCCTGCGGCTCGCGATCGAGAAGCCCTTCGGCGACAGTCTCGCGGCGGCACAGGAGTTCAACGCCTTCCTGGCGAGCTTCCGTTCCGAGCAGCAGGTCTTCCGGGTGGACCACTTCCTCGGCGACTCGCAGGTGCTGAACCTGCTGGCGCTGCGGTTCGCGAACCGCCTGTTCGAGCCGATCTGGAGCGCGGCGCACGTGGCCAGCGTGGAGATCACGGCCGACGAGACGCTGGCGCTCGAGGGGCGGGCGGGCTACTACGACAGGGCCGGAGCCCTCGTGGACATGATTCAGAGCCACCTCCTCCTGGTCCTCGCCCTGGTCACCATGGAGGAGCCGGCCCGGCTGGAGCCGCGTCAGGTGCACGACCTCATGGCGCACGCTCTGAGCGTGACCCAGGTGGCCGGCGGTGACCCCGTGCGCTCCTCCCGCCGGGCGCGCTACACCGCCGGAACCAGCCGCGGCCGTCCCGTGCCCGCCTACGGCGATGAGCCCGGAGTCGATCCGGCCCGCGACACGGAGACCCTGGTGGAGCTTGATCTGGAGATCGCCAACCGCCGGTGGTCGGGGGTTCCCATCCGGCTCCGGAGCGGCAAGGCCCTCGGTCACGACTCCCGGCGGGTCGTCGTCACCCTCCGTCCGGTGGAGTTCGCCCCGCACGGCATGGGCGGGTATCCCCCCGCCAATGTCCTGGCCATCAACCTGAACCCTGACGAGATCCGGATGGAGATCGTCACGAACCAGGGTGGCGGCCGGTTCCGGCTCGGTACGGCCAGCCTGGAGGCCGCGGTGGGGCAGACGTCGCTCACCCCCTACGCCGAGGTGCTCGCCGCCGTGCTGGACGGCAACCACCTCATCTCGGTTCGCGGGGACCTCGCCGAGGAGTGCTGGCGCATCTGCGAGCCGGTCCTCGAGGCGTGGCGCTCCGGTGCGGTGCCCATGGAGGAGTACCCCGCGGGCAGCAGTGGTCCGCAGCACTGGCCCGGCACGCCGACTGGGTGATTCGGTGATTCCCTGAGGCGCCCCCAGGGAGTATGCTTCAACTGTGCTTGAATCAAGCAGGACTGAAACGGGCTTGCTGGAGCCCGATCGTGCGGAACGGTCCCTCGCGGTCCTCAGTGCGATCTCGGACCCCATCCGGTGGGCCGTGCTCGAGCGGCTGGGATCCGGGCGCCAGTGCGTGTGCGACCTGCAGGCCAGCCTGGCGATCGCACCCAACCTCCTCAGCTACCACCTCAAGGTCCTGCGTGATGCGGGCCTGGTGACCGCCACCCGCCGGGGCCGGTGGATGGACTATGCGATGGCCGAGGATGCGCGGGCCACGATGATCGCGGCCCTGCCGGGCGTGGACAGGTGATGGGCATGACCGGGCTGGACACGAGGACGGGAGCCGCAGACCGGGCCCTCATCGGGCGGCTCGTGGGTGGCGCGGCCCTCTGGGCCGGCCTCTACGCCCTCAACGAGGTCCTGTGGGACACGCTGTTCGTGTCCTGGCTGGGCCTCGACCTGACTGACCGCACCGCGGGCGCGCTCCACTTCTTCCTGTACGACGTCAGCAAGATCCTGCTCCTGCTGACGGGGATGATCTTCGCCATCGGACTGCTACGCACCACGCTGCGTCCCGAACGGGTGCGACTCTTCCTGGAGAACAAGCCACTGGCCATCTCCCTCCTGCTGGCGGCCGTGCTCGGCGCGGTCACCCCCTTCTGTTCCTGCAGCTCAATTCCGCTGTTCATCGGATTCGTGGGGGCGGGGATCCCGCTCGCGGTGACGCTGACCTTCCTGGTGGCGTCTCCCCTGGTGAACGAGGTGGCGGTGGTGCTGCTGGCCGACACGTTCGGGGTGGGGATCATGGCCGCCTACGTGGCGGCAGGGCTCGGTGCGGCCATCCTCATCGGGGCCGTTCTCTCGCGTTTCCAGCTGGACCGCTTCGTGGAACCGTTCGTGTTCCGCACCCCGGTGGCGGCTCTGCAGGTCACGGATCGCACCCCCACCCTGCGGGAGCGGGTGGATGCCGCCCGGGAGGAGACTCGCGACATCGTCGGTCGGGTGTGGAAGTGGGTGATCCTCGGGGTGGGGATCGGCGCCGTCATCCACGGCTGGATCCCCACCGAGTTCTTCGCCACCCACGCCGGGCCGGACAACCCGCTCGCCGTCGTCGTCGCCACCCTCGTCGGCGTGCCGCTGTACTCCAACGCCGCCGGCGTGATCCCGATCGCCGAGGCACTGTGGACGAAAGGCATGGCCCTCGGCACGGTGATGTCCTTCATGATGGCCACGGTGGCGCTGTCCCTGCCCGAGTTCATCCTGCTGAAGCAGGTCCTCAAGCCGCGCCTGCTCGCCATCTTCTTCGGCACCGTCGCGGCTGCCATCATGCTGATCGGCTTCGCCTTCAACCTCCTCGCCTGACTCCCCTCCCCCGGTCCACCGGACCACTCACGAAAGGTCGCACCATGCACATCAAGATCCTCGGCCCCGGCTGCAAGAACTGCACCACCCTCGAGCGCAACACCCGTACCGCCCTCGCCGAGATGCAGCTGGAGGCGGAGGTCACCAAAGTGACCAGCTATCCCGAGATCGCCGCCTACGGCATCATGTCCACCCCCGGTCTGGTGGTGGACGAGAAGGTCATCGTCTCCGGCAGGGTGCCCAAGCCCGCCGAGATCAGGGAGCTGCTGGCGGCGCTCGCGCGCTGACCGCCCCGGACGAGCGGAAGCATGACCATGGATCCGGTCGTCATCGCCATGGCTGCCGGGCTGTTCGCCCTGTCGGTGGCCTCGGGCATGCTCGGGCTCGGCGTGGCGTTCGCCGCCGTGCCCTTCCTGGGCTTCTTCCTCGCAGACCTGGTCCACGAGGTGCAGCCGCTCAGCCTGCTCCTCAACGGTGTCACCGCCATCTTCGCGGCCTGGGGTTTCGCCCGCAGCGGCCTCGTGAGGTGGCGGCCGGCCCTGCTCCTGACCGCGGTCACCGCCACGGTAGCCCCGCTGGGCGCGTGGCTCGCCCAGTACACCCCGCAGACCTGGCTCTGGGTCATCTACCTCGGAGCGGTGGGCTACCTGGCGTGGCGGCTGTTCCAGCGTTCTCCCGCCGCTGATCCCGACAAGCGGCCCAACGTGGCGGCCGCCGTGCTGCTCGCCGTGCCGATCGCGGTACTGGCCGGCCTGCTCGGGGTCGGTCCCGGGTTTCTGCTCATGCCCGCGCTCATCCTCGTGGGATTCGAACCGAAGACGGCGGCCGGCGTCAACGCCGTCGCCGTCACGGCGCCGTCGTTCACCTCACTGATCCCCCACCTCCCGACGGCGCAGGTCGACGTCGGGCTGGCGGCGGTCCTTGTCGTGGTCGGCGCGGTCGGGTCCTTCCTCGGGGCGCGGCTGACCAGCCGTTTCGTGACGGGGCCGCAGCTGAAGCGCATGTTCGGCGTCCTGATCGTGGTCATGACCGCCGTCAAGGTTGCCACACTCCTCGGGTGACCCGCGTGGGGGCCAGGGCAGGGACCTCACCCCCGCCACTGGCGTCAACTCTGAACTGGCACGCCCAGGTCATGCAGCAGCCCGAGCACCCGACGCTTGATCTCGTCCCGAATGGGTCGGACGGCCTCGACGCCCTTGCCGGCGGGATCGTCGAGCTCCCAGTCCAGGTAGCGCTTGCCCGGGTAGAACGGGCAGGCGTCACCACACCCCATGGTGATGACGACGTCGGAGGCCAGCACCGCCTCGTCGGTCAGGATCTTGGGCTTTGCGGCGGACATGTCGATGCCCTCCTCGGCCATCGCCGCCACCGCTGCGGGGTTCACCCTGTCTCCGGGAGCGGAGCCGGCAGAGCGCACCTCGACCGCACCTCCGGAGAGGGCCTCAAGGTAGGCGGCGGCCATCTGGGACCGGCCCGCGTTGTGGACACACACGAACAGGACGGAGGGACGCCCAGCCACCAGCTGCTGCACCTTCTCCAGTTCCGTCCTCACCCGCTCGACGACGGTGCCGCCTTCCCCCGCCCCAGCAGCGAGGCCGACCGCAAACGCCGTCAGCGGCGCCCCGGGCCGCGACGGCCCCCGGGCAACAGTGCCGACGAGGTCCAGCACCGCCGGCGTCAGTTCGGCCATCGCCTCCCGGTCCACCCCGAGGGCGGCACACACCTTGTCCAGCCACGCCTCCATGGCGGCAACCTTCGCCGGATCATCCATGACGTTCCCTCCTCCGGGCATGCTTCACCCCTGCCCGATCGTACGGCCCACGACCACTCCCCAGCGGACGATCCGGCGCATGTCCGGACATACTGGACGCATGCGCACACCCGACCCCGCCTCCCCTTCCGCCGAGGCGCGCTCCGCCACGCCGGCACGTCCCAACCCAGGGCCCCGCCGCATCGTCATCATCGGGTCGGTTGCTGCCGGAACCTCCGCCGGCGCCAAGGCCCGCCGCAACGACGAGACCGCCGAGATCGTCGTCTACGAGCGAGACCGCCACATCTCCTACTCCGGGTGTGGCATCCCCTACTTCGTCGGCGGCGAGATCGACGACGACGCCGACCTGCACCCCCGTGACCCCGCATGGTTCGCCAAGCGTTACCGCATGGACATCCACATCAACCATGAGGTGCTCGCCGCGGACGCCGCCACGCGCACGCTCACCGTGCGCGACCTCACCACCGGCACGGAGTTCACCGATCACTGGGACGAGCTCGTGCTCGCCACCGGCGCCTCCCCGATCATCCCCCCGATCGGCGGCGTCGACCTCCCCGGCGTGTTCCCCGTCCGCACGATCCGCGACGCCCTCGCCATCCACGCGTGGCTGGAGGAACGGCGCCCGAAGCGCGCCGTCGTCGTTGGCTCGGGCTTCATCGGACTGGAGATGGTGGAGCAGCTCGCCCACCGAGGCCTCGCGATCACCCTGGTCGAGAAGCTGCCGCAGGTCATGCCGGCCCTGGACCCCGACATGGCTGACCGCGTGGCAGAGGAGCTGATCGGCCACGACGTCGCGCTGCGGCTCGGGCGGTCCGTCGCGGCCATCGGGGGCGACGACGCCGTCACGGACTGGTCCTCGACTCCGGGGAACGCCTGCCTGCCGATCTGGTGATCCTGGCGGTCGGCGTGCGGCCCAACGTCACGCTGGCGGAGCAGCTGGGAGTGCAGTTGGGTGCGACTGGGGCGATCGCCGTCGACCGGCAGATGCGCACCTCGGTGCCCCGGGTTTGGGCGGTGGGCGACGTGGCGGAGAGCTTCTCGGTCATCACCGGCCTGCCGGTGTGGCGTCCGCTGGGTTCGACCGCGAACAAGATGGGGCGGATCGCCGGGGACGCGATGACGGGTGGGACCCTGGAACACCGCGGCATCCTGGGAACCGGTATCCTGCGCGTCTTCCGTCTCGCCGTGGCCCACACAGGACTCACGGAGCGTGAGGCGCGGGAGCAGGGCTTCGACGTCGCGGTGCTGCACAACACCAAGCCGGCGCGGGCGCAGTACCTGGGTGGCAAGGAACTCACCATCAAGGCGATCGCGGACACGGCGACGGGGCGTGTGCTCGGCGCCCAGGTGATCGGCCCGGAGGGCGTGGACAAGCGCGTGGATGTGCTGGCCACCGCCATCACGTTCGGGGCGCGGGCGGAGGACCTCTTCCACCTCGATCTCGCCTACGCTCCCCCGTTCTCCACCACGAAGGACCCGGTGCACTACACCGGGATGGCGCTGGCGAACGCCGTGGCCGGCTCCGCGCCCCTCATCACACCGGCGGACCTGGACGCCCGCGCGCCGTGAGCGAGAGGGTGCGCGCCGTGAACGGGTGTGCGCCGTCGTCGGCTAACGGCCCAACACCCGGTGGTACGCCCGGTACCATGCGCGCATGGCCAGACGCATCCTGATCTTGGCCGCCGGAGTCGGGTCCGGTCACAACCAGGCCGCCAGCGCCATCGAGGCTGCGCTCGTCGGCATCCCCGGTGCGGACCAGGTCGAACGGATCGACATCCTTGAGACCACCAACGAGTTGTTCCAGCGGCTCTACGACGACGCCTATTTCGCCCTCGTCAGCGAGGTGCCCTGGCTCGTCGGCTGGGGCTACGACAGTCAGGATCCGCCGTTCAAGCTCGGTCCGCTCGTGCAGTGGTGGGAACAGGTCAACACCCTGGCGACTGTGCGGGCGATTCGCGACTACGACCCCGACGTGGTGATCTGCACCCACTTCCTGCCCGCCCGCCTGGTGTCCCTGATGATCGCGCGCCGCCAGCTCCGTACCACGCTCACCATCGTGGCCACCGACTACGACTTCCAGGGCCTGTGGTTGACCTCGCCCTTCAGCCACTTCTTCGTCGCCCGGGAGGAGACGGCCGTCTACATGACGGGGATGGGCGTTCCCGCCGANNNCCGTCCACGCGAGCTTCGGTGGCGCAGTGGACACGGTCGCGGTGCGACGACGGTTCGGCCTCGACGCCGACACGCCGGTTGTCCTCATCTCCGCGGGAGCGGCGGGCGGCAGCTACACCCTCAACATCGCCCGGCAGGTGGTGCGCTGCGAACGCGACTTCTGCGCGATCGTGGTCTGCGGGCGCAACGAGCAGTTGCTGTCCGACGTGTCGAGAATCGCGGCGGCCCGGCCAAGCCGCTTCCGGGTACTGGGCTTCACCACCGAGATGGCCGACCTGATGGCCATCTCCTGCCTCTTCGTCGGCAAACCGGGCGGGTTGTCGTCCTCGGAGTGCATGGCCGCGGGACTGCCCATGCTGATCATCAACCCCATCCCCGGTCAGGAGGTCCGTAACGCGGACTACCTGCTGGAAGCCGGTGCCGCGGTGAGGTGCAACTACGCCACCACGGTGGGATACAAGATCGACCTCCTGCTCTCCGATCCGGCCCGACTGTCCCGCATGGCGGCCAACGCCCGCCGGATCGGGCACCCCGGGGCGGCGCGGACGGTGGCGGAGGTCTCCCTCGGCCTGTCGAGCCGTCCCCTGTGGATCAGCCGGGACGCGCAACGCTCCATGCAACTGGCCGGGAAGGAAGGTGTGGCGGCCGAGGACCTCCCCGCCGCCAACCGCCTCCGCACCCTCACCGACCCGCAGACCGGCGCGTCCGTCGCCGTCGTCACGGCCTCCCAGCTCGAGCCCATGGAGACCCGCGAGGCATCGACCTCACTGGAGCTGACACAGCCGAAGGTCAGGGCGCTGCTCCTGCGGCCGGACATCCTCGACCTCGCACTGGCGGCCCGATGGCTCCTCGACGGCGAACCCAGGCGCGAGTTCGGGCTGACCTGATCTGCGCACTCACCGGGCTACCGGCCGGACAACCGTCACGGCGCACGGCGCGTAGGACACGACGCGCTTGGCCACAGAGCCGAGGAGCCACCGGTCGAAGAGCGAGTGCCCCCGGTGCCCGACCACGATGTGGTCAATGAGGTTGCGCTCCGCGTAGAGGACGATCTGCTCGGCCGCATGCCCGGTCACCACCGCGAAGCGCGGTTCGGGGCCTCCGGCGAATCGGCCCTTGAGGGCATCAACCACCGCTGCCATCCGCTGCTGGCCGTGTTCCACCAGTGACTCCGTCTCGACGTCGTCCGCGAAGTCGGGTGGCCGGACCACACAGAGCACATGGAGTTCGGCTGCGAAGCGGTCAGCGAGCTCGCGCGCGAAGGCAAGGGCGGCCTCGGCGCTCTGCGAACCGTCGTAGCCGACGAGGATGCGAGTGATCATGGTGTCTTCTCCAGATGGACGGACTCGTGCGTCGACTCCGTGCTGCGGGCAAGGAGGTGGCGCGGCAGGAAGAATGCGTTGGCCACGAGGGTGGGCACCACCGCGCTTCCAATGACCGCCGCGACCAGGATGGAATACTGCGTCTGGTCAATGATGCCGTTCGTGAGTCCGAAGAGTGCGGAGATCGTACCGAAGGTCAGACCCGTCGACATCAGCAGGGTGGAGTAGGCGCCCTCCCGGCGCGGTGACCCGAACAGCCTCGTCATCGGGTAGACGCCCACGATCTTCGCCACGGTCTTGCCGAGCAGGAGGACGACGAAGGCCCCGGGAGCCGCCGCCAGGGCGGGCACCGAGACCAGCGCGCCGGCCCGGATGAAGTAGAACGGCGTCAACAGTCCGAACGTGAGGGTGCGCAGGCGGCGGACCAGTTCATGGTCACGCCCCACGGTGCCGGCGAGCACCATGCCCAGCAGGTACGCCGGCAGCACCGCCTCGCTCCCGGCCCACGTGGCGAGGGCTCCGAGCCCGAGCAGTGCCATCAGCAGGAACTTGGCCTCCAGCTCCGACGGCCGCCCGCCGAAGGTGGAGAAGATCACCGGCACAATGCGCGGGAACACGCCGAGGACCACGCCACCCGCGAGCAGGAACACGGCCGTGCGGATCGTGAACGGGGAGAACAGCACGCCGAGTGCCACCACGGTGGCGAGGTCGGTGATGAAGCAGGCCGCCAGGAGGGTCTTGCCGTACTCGGTCGTGTTCAGGCCGAACTCGAGCATCACGGCGTAGACGACGGCCACCGACGTCGTCGACATGGCAATGCCCGCCAGCCACGAGGCGCTCGTGTCCCATCCCAGAAGCCAGTAGGCCAGCGCAGTTGCGCCCAGGAACGGAGCGGCGAACGACACGAGGCCAATCGCCGTGGCCTGCTTCCACGTGCGGCGGAAGACCTGGGGGTCCAGCTCGGCTCCGGCGAGGAAGGTGAGCATGATGGCCCCGACACCGGAGAGGAAGAGCACCCAGCTCGGGTCGCCGCGCAGGATACCCGCGCCCAGTGCAACCCCGATGATCACCTGGGCCACCGTGCCCACGACGATCTCGGAGAGCGCTGTGGCCACCCGCAACCAGGACGCGAGCAGCGACGCGACCAACGCCAGTCCCAACCACAGCGCCGCCTGGGCCCAGACCTCGGTCATCGGATGTCCCCCACCGCAGCGGGGAATGACAGCCACGCACGACGATCACAGCTCATGATTCAGCCTCCTACCCGATTGAGGTAGGGACCGTTGGCGCTCCTGCGCTGTTTGGGCTGTTTGGGCGAGCCCCTCCGCCGTCGGGGACGACGCTACACCCTTGGTCCCGCCCGCACCAGCCACGGCGCGCGGTGGTTAGCGAGAGGGACCCCTTACACCGTTTGCGCGATACTCCCCGATACTCCCTCGCGAGACGCTCCGGGCGGCGGGGTGTTGGTGTCGGTGGCGGCTGGTTGGCTGGTTCCAGTGGGGGGAGGATACGGCTTCCACTGGTGGAGGACACGGCAGGGGGTCAGTGATGGTGGAGACGAGGAACGCGTGGCCGGGTGTCGGGGGTCGGGTGGGGGCCGCCGACGGTGAGGTCAGCGACGTCGACGACGTCGACGACGGCGACGTCGTCGGAGGCGATGGCGTCGGTGGTGTGGTGACCGGGTCGGGGTTGTCGCTGGCGCGGGTGGAGGAGTTGCGGGTGCGGTTGCAGGGGGTGGCGGCGACGGCGGCGCAGGTGGATCACGAGTTCCTGGTGTTGTTGGGTGAGTTTGACGCGGGGGGCGGGTTGGGGTGGTTCCCGGATTTTCGGTCGGTGGCGCATTGGGTGTCGTACTACTGTTCGATGGCGGCGGGGACGGCGCGGGAGCATGTGCGGGTGGCGCGGGCGTTGCGGGAGATGCCGCGGGTGAGCGGGTTGATGCGGGCGGGCCGGTTGTCGTTCTCCAAGGTGCGGGAGCTGACCCGCCTGGTGGGGCGGGTGGACGAGGAGGAGGTGTGTGAGCTGG
>JALHDK010000377.1 GCA_022838965.1 Actinomycetales bacterium
GGTTCTTGGCGTGCGTGTCGCCAGTTTTTCGCGGCCGCGGCGGGGCAGCCTCCTGATGCCGCCATGTCCACGCGCTGGCGGCAACGCCGCCCGTGGCGTCGGGAGGGACCCTGGTCGTCCCAGGTGAATCTGAGGTCTCGGCACGCCCGCCGACGAGGATTCCCATGCCTAAGCAGGTCACGAGCAAGAGGAAACGCCGCACTCGGGCCACCCCGAGCGACTTCGCTGTCGCGTTTCTCATCACGGCCCTCATCGCCGTGATCGTCCTCGCCGCGATCGCATCGGTGCGGGGCTGGCAGGAGGGAAGGCTGGCGGGCGCCCTGAGCCCCGAATCAGCCCCGGCAACGGTCTACGAGACGTCGAGCGAGGGATCGGCGAAGCCTGTGGCGGGCCCGGGGGCCGACGGGGCGCTCTCACTGGCGGCCCCCTCACACGATGGCAGGTGGCTGGCCTGGACCGGCACTCGTGGCAGTGAGAGTGGACTCTGGCTCGCCGACCGCAAAGGCAACGACCCCAGACTGCTCGTGGCGGGTAATCCGTCGCCGGGCGCCCGGCCCGCCTGGTCGGTTGATGACCAGCTCATCGCGTGGATGGAGCGCACCCAGCCAGGAGTGGGCCTCTTGAGGGTGACGGAAGCCGCTTCCGGGTCGGCCGCGTCCTTCGCCGAACTCCCCTGCGCCGAAGGGGCCGGCGTCGTGTGGATGCCAGGGACGAGCTGTCTCTTAGTGACCGACCCCGCAACGGATAAGCTGCTCGCGGTGTCCGGCGATTCGGGGAGCCCCGGAGTGGTCGCCGAGGGGGTGCGCTGCGATGCCCGTGGACCCGGTCTGCGGGTGGGACGCTCGCGTCTGGACACCTATGCCCTCGATGACCGGAGCCGCCACGTGCTCGGCAGCACCGAACGCATCGCGATGACGGAGTGGGTCGAGCCTTCGCCCGATGGTCAGGTCGTGGCCGTCGTGGAGGCTCCCGCCGTCAATGCGCGGGTCGTCAATGTCGCTGTCGCAGCCGCCGGTTACGAGACGCGTCCGCGTTACCAGCGCGGGACGCCTGGATGGGTCGACAACGCCCCGATGCCGGGCTTCCTGTCATGGTCTCCCGACTCGACCCGGCTGCTCTACTACTTCCCCGAGGGCACGGGCGCCGATGAGCCCATCGGCCTCTTCCGCGAGGACGGCGAGGCGGATGCGGCCGTGGTCGAGCGCTCCCACGGCGCCGTCACGACGCTGATTCACTGGCCCGGCGATGGTGGTCCGGCTCGGGCCGCGTGGATCGACGACCAGCGGATAGCCTATCTCGAGGGCGATCCGCCGGGCCGCTTGTGGATCGTGGATGCTGACTCGGGAGATGCGGCCTTGCTCTGGGACCGTCCCGAGGGGGGGCAGGCGCGATGACCCTGCTGACGCTTGCGGTCCTGCTTCTCGCCGAGCCATCGGTCGTCCGGGTCGCCCC
>JALHDK010000378.1 GCA_022838965.1 Actinomycetales bacterium
GGTGTCCGCCGGTGGATTGAGGCTCACGAGGTGATCGATGCCACCGGCGACGCCGACGTAGTCGGCCTGTTGAACCTACCCAGGGAGCGCGGCGAGGTGCGACAGCCGGGCACCCTGATGTTCCGCCTGGGCGGCTACGATGCCGGGGAGCTCGATGTCGAGGTAGTTCAGGAGCACTTTGAGGCCGCGATGCAGGATGGTCGGCTGCAGCCCGGCGACTTCTGGCGTGCCGAAGATGACCTCTTCATTTCCTTCCTGCGCGGGGGCGGTGCCAACCAGCAACATATCTTCGGTGCGGACGCCACGACATCGGTCACACAGGCCCAGGCCAACATCGAAGGACGACGGGCCCTGTTGCGGCTCCTGCGCTTTGTCCAGTCCCTGCCCGGCTGCGCCGGCGCCACCGTCGAGCAGCTCTTCACCCAGGCCGCGGTCCGCGAGACCTACCGCATCGTCGGGGAGACGCCGGTCACCTACAACGATTACATCACCGGTCGGTGCTTCGACGACGCCATCTGCTACAGCCTCTACTTCATCGACGTGCACACCGAGCACGGCGTCGAGCACGAGCTCGTGCCGCCGGGACGGGTGCCCACTGTGCCGCTCGGTGCGCTCGTGCCGCAGGGAAGCCGCCACTTGCTCGTTGCGGGCAGGGCCGTCGCCAGTGACCGCCTCGCCAATTCCGCCCTTCGCGTGGAGGCCTCCTGCATGGCGATGGGGCAGGCAGCAGGCGCCGCGGCGGCGCTTGGCGTCCGATTGCGCATCCCCTCGCGCGACGTCCCGATCGACGCGATCCGGGCGCTCCTGCGAGAGCACAATGCCATCGTTCCACCCGATCTCGACGAAAGCGGGGCCTCACACAAATGAGCCGTGATACCTTTGAACGCGCCGTCTACCAGAGCTGGGCCGAGCGCTTCGACTGCCCGGTCGAGACGCTTCACCGACCGGGCACAGTGATCATTCCTGAGGCCGAGCTCGCCTCAACCCGCGCCGTGCACGTCTGGACCATCGGTGCGCGCGCCTTCGCTCGCGTCGACCCCGCCCTGGAGACCCTCGTCGCGGAGGTCATCGGCGACTCGATCGACACAGAGGCGATCACCGCCCACCACCTTCGCGCCACGCTAGGCCAAGCCAGAATCGAACGCATCGAGGATAACGTCCTACGCTATCTGTACCCGGGGGATTTCGTGCCATTCTCTGCCCCGGCGCCCTACACCGTACGCGTGCTGGGGCCGGACGATGCAGACGCGCTCGCGGCCCTGAAGGCAACCTGCACGCCGGACGAGGTCGAGATGGGTGAAGTCTCGGTCGAGGATGAGATCGGCTTCGGCTGTCTTGACGGCCCGAGGTTGGCCGCCATCGCGACCGGCTTTCGGCTCACCGGCTTCATGGACATCGGCGTCCTGACCGGTCCAGCCTATCGACGCCAGGGGCTCGGCAGGGCAGTCG
>JALHDK010000379.1 GCA_022838965.1 Actinomycetales bacterium
GCCGACGCTCTCGCTACCCAGGGCCTGCGGGTGCTGGAGCGCAACTTCGTCGCCAAGGGGGGCGAGATCGACATCCTCGGCATGGATGGCGACACCCTTGTGGTGATCGAGGTGCGCTCCAGGCGGCCCGGAGGTGTCCTTCCTCGCGAGACGGTCAACCGGCACAAGCGCCGGCGCATCGTGCATGCCGCCCGTAGCTATCTGCTGCAGGAGGGGTTCGAGGACGCACCCGTGCGGTTCGATGTCGTCGAGGTGATCTTCGAGCCAGGCGAGGGAACAGGCCGGGTGACATGGATCAAGGACGCCTTCGACCTCGACGATACCTGATCCGGCCGGTCTACTTGCGCCCGTGGCGCGCTCCGCGCTAGCATCTTCCATCACCCTCGCAAGCGACCGCCGTGTCGCTCTGCCAGCCAGGAGATCGTATGCCCCGCCAACACACCGACATCGTCGCCGAGGAGCTCGGCGTCAGACCCAGCCAGGTTGCCGCCACAGCGTCCCTGCTTGCCGACGGTGCCACCGTCCCGTTCATCGCGCGCTACCGCAAGGAGGCGACGGGCAGCCTCGATGAGGTGGCCATCGCAGCGATACGCGACCGACTCGAACAACTCGAGAGCCTGAACAAGCGGCGCACCGCAATCATCGAGTCCCTCGCCGAGCGGGAACTCCTGACGGACGATCTCTCCGCTCGTATCGCGGGCGCGGCAACCCTCGCCGAGCTCGAGGATACCTACTTGCCCTTCCGGCCCAAGCGCCGCACCCGAGCGATGGTGGCGCGCGAGAGGGGGCTGGGGCCTCTCGCGGACCTGCTCCTCGGCCCCGAGGACCCTTCGCTGGACCCGTTGGCCGCCGCCGCGGGCTTCGTTGCAGCCGAGAGGGGTGTTGAGACTGCCGAGGACGCCCTCGCCGGGGCGCGAGACATCATCGCCGAGCGCGTGGCGGAGGATGCGGATACGCGCGCCGAGCTACGCAAGCTCTACTCATCCAGGGGCCTCATCACCTCAACGGTTGTGAAGGGGCACGAGGAGGAAGGCGCCAAGTTCCGTGACTACTTCGAGTGGAGCGAGAGTGGAGCAGCGGCGCCGTCGCACCGGGTTCTGGCCATGCTCCGCGGCGAGGACGAGGGCCATCTGAAGGTGAGGATCGCCCCACCGGAGGACGACGCCCTCGATATTGCGCGGAGGCGCTTCGTGAAAGGGGAGACCCCCGCAAGCGCCGAGGTAGACGCGGCGCTGGTCGACGGCTATCGGCGTCTGCTGGGACCGTCCATGGAGACGGAGATGCGTGCCACGCTGAAGGCGCGCGCCGACGAGGAAGCTATCAAGGTGTTCGCCCAGAACCTGCGGGAGCTGCTCCTCGCCGCGCCATTGGGACGCAAAGCGGTGCTGGCCATCGATCCCGGCTTCCGAACCGGCTGTAAGGTCGTCTGCCTCGACGCGCAGGG
>JALHDK010000380.1 GCA_022838965.1 Actinomycetales bacterium
CGGAGACGGTCCGCGCGGTGCTGGCGGCCACGGGGACGGCCAGCCGGCGCCAGCGGGATCTGCCAGCCCACGTGGTCGTCTACTACGTGATCGCCCTGGCGCTGTACATGCAGTCGTCCACCCGGGAGGTGCTGCGCTGCCTGCTCGAGGGCGTGCAGTGGCTGCTGGGGCCCGCCGGCACGGTGAAGGTCGTCGGCAAGTCGGGCATCTCCCAGGCCCGCACGCGGCTCGGCTGGCAGCCCCTGCAGCAGCTGCACGATGCGGTGGTGCAGCCCATCGCTGTCCCGGCAACCCGCGGCGCCTGGTACCGCCGCTGGCGGTTGGTCAGCCTGGATGGCAGCACGCTGGATGTCGCCGATCAAACCGCGAACGACCGCGCCTTCGGGCGCCCCGCGGCCAGCCGGGGCCAGAGCGCCTTCCCGCAGCTGCGGTTCGTGGCGTTGGTCGAGAACGGCACCCACGTGCTCTTCGGCACGCACTGGGCGGGCGTTAACACGGGGGAGAGCACCCTCGCGGCCGAGGTCCTGCGGTCCCTGCGCGCCGGGATGCTGTGTCTGGCCGACCGGCTCTTTTACGGGTACGCCTTGTGGACCCGGGCCTGCGCGACCGGCGCCGACCTCCTCTGGCGCGTCAAGCAGAACCTGCGGGTGCCGTGCGAGCAGCGGCTCCCCGACGGCTCGTACCTGAGCCGCATCTACCCCACGCCCAGAGCGCAGCGCCAGGGGCGCCACGGCGTCGTCGTGCGCGTGGTCGAGTACCAGCTGGACGGGGTGCCCGGGGCGGAGCCCCGCTACCGGCTGCTGACGACGGTCCTGGACCCCACCGCCGCCCCCGCGGCGGAGCTGGCCGCCCTGTATCACGAGCGCTGGGAGATCGAGACGGCCTTGGATGAGCTCAAGACGCACCTGCGCGGCGCCCGGATCGTATTGCGGAGCAAGACGCCGGCGCTCGTCAAGCAGGAGTTCTACGGGCTGCTGCTCGCGCATTTCGCCATCCGCGGCCTCATGCATGAGGCGGCCCTCCAGGCGGGGGAAGACCCGGACCGCCTCTCGTTCCTCCACGCGGTCCGGGTGGTGCGACGCAAGCTCGCCCGGTTCGCATCACTTCCCCCCGGGGGCCAGGACTGCCTTGCATGAGGCCGTGCTCCTGGAGATCCTGGACGAACGTGTGGTCTCCAGTCGCTCACGGTGCACCCCACGGGGACTGAAGCGCAAGATGAGCGGCTACCCGCTCCGGCCGCGCACGCGCTGTAGAACGACCTGGTTACCGATTGCCAGTCATATCAAAATACTAAAGTGAACAGTATTGGGGTTAATTGGGATTCTTTCCATTTGACAACCCTCCTCAATTAGGGTGACATCCAAAGATGGACAACGGAAAAGGGGAACGCCAGAAAGTGACCCACCCTGAAACTCGCACCATAGCACCATATCTC
>JALHDK010000381.1 GCA_022838965.1 Actinomycetales bacterium
CGCCGTACTTGCGTTTGAGCCTGCTCAACAGTTCCAGACGCCCCTCGATCTCATCGAGACGTCCCTCGCCCTTGCCGATCGACCGGCTAAGGTTCGCCGTGAGCGGATAGGTCGTCCTCGGTTGAAGGTCGACTCAGAGCCCGACTGGGAATGGCTGACCCACGAACTCACCGACAACGGCACCATCGGCGACCCCACGCTCGCGGACCCGGAGTTGGGGGAACGCATCTGGCAGGGAGCGATCGACGACTTCTGCGAGAGGCTGAGGCGACTCTGGAGCCACCATTTGCACTGATGCTACCTGGCGAGTTCGTTCACGAGTTCGGCAAGGGAGGGGTCGACCCGTCCTCCCTCCTTGGCCGCCTCAGCTAGCGGAGTGGTTCCGACCCGGTCGTTGCGGATACCGACTACGGCAGCGACCCGGCCCTGGGTCTCCTTGGCCAAGCGAACAGCATAAACGCCCAGGCGGCTGGCCAGGATGCGGTCGTTGGCTGTTGGCCTGCCGCCGCGCTGGGTGTGGCCCAGCACGCAGACGCGCGTCTCGATGGAGTGCCGCTCACTGAGCCATGCCGCGATCTCCGTGGCCGACCCCGCCTCATCGTTCTCGGACACAACAACGATGCTGGTGCCGCGGCCGGCACGCTGACCTTGGATGAGCCGGTCGGCCAGGGCCTCCAGATCCGTCGCCGTCTCTGGAACGATCACCTCTTCGGCGCCCCCGGCGATAGCGGCGCCAACGGCGAGAGCCCCGCAGTGCCGGCCCATGACCTCAACCAGGAACACGCGGTCGAAGGCCTCGGCCGTGTCGCGAATGCGGTCAATGGAGTCGAGCGCCGTGTTCAGCGCGGTGTCATAGCCGATCGTGTAGTCGGTCCCGCCGCAGTCGTTGTCGATCGTGCCGGGCAGGAGTATCAGGCCTCCATCCCAGTGGTCGAGCATATCGACGAGACCCATCATGGTGCCGTTGCCGCCGATGGCGAGGAGAACGCTGATCCCGGCCTCCCGGAGATGCCCGGCCGCTCGATCGCGCCCCTCGGGGGTGTGCGTCTCCGCACACCGCCCGCTCTTCAGGATCGTGCCCCCGAGTTGCAGGATGTTGGAGACGGAAGAGGTGTCGAGGACCCGCATGTCGGGCGCCGCGCCGGCGATGCCGAGGAACCCTCTCATGATGCCCACGGGCTCGATGCCGTTGTGCAGAGCGGTTCTCACGACCGCGCGCACTGCCGCGTTCATACCCGGCGCATCGCCGCCGCTTGTCATGATCCCGATGCGCATGACTACCCCTCCATCACTGACGCCGATCCGGGCTACCGCGCGGCTCGTCGCTCCCTGACGTACGCGACGTACCGCCGCAGGCCTTCGCGCAGGTCAGTCTCGGGGCGCCAGCCCAGCATGGCTAGCGCGCGCCCTGCCGCTAGGGCCGAGTGCTG
>JALHDK010000382.1 GCA_022838965.1 Actinomycetales bacterium
CTCCGAGATCGAGGTCGCGCCCGCCTCGTAGGCCGCCCGCACCTCGTCGGCCGTGAAGGCGCGGGAGTGGAGGGCGAGTTCATCCAGGCCGCCCTGGAAGTGCTCCGATGTGCCCGAGGAGGAGCCCACGAAGACAGGCGCGTCGGGGTCGGTCGCGATGGTCCCCGGCCGTTCGAGCGACGCCACTTCCACGCCATCCAGGTACACGCGCATCGTTGTGCCATCGAAGGTCCCCGCGCAATGGTGCCACTCGCCATCCAGCACCCGAGCCGGATCGATGGACCCATCGCACTCCACGTAGCCGTCGATGTTCAGGCCCAGGGACAGGATCGTGCCGTCATGCTGGAACGAGAACAGGACGCGGCGGCCGCACTCCTGGCGGAGGATCTCCCGGTAGACGCCGAGATCGGTGGGGAGCACCCATGCCGAGAGGGTGACGCCCCTCTCCAGACTGGGGAGGCCACCCTCCGTGGCCCGCAGGGCATGGGAGCCCTGCAGCCACAGCGCCGAGCCGTGCACCCCAGGGAAGGACGCCGGCTCGCCATCCATGACCAAGTTGAGGCCGGGTACACCACCGCCATTGGTCGCGACGGCGCCGGGTTCGAAGCTCCAGTGGGCGACCGTGTCTGGCGTGCGCTGACCGGCTACGAGGAAGACGATCAACAGAACGGGTACTGCGGAGCACAAGACCGCTCGGTTGGCGTACATCCTGGGGCACTCCTTCATCGGTCCGCTATCGGACGGGCAACTCGAAGATGCTGACACTGATCGGGTCGAGGGTGAGCCCTCGGTGGGCCCTCTCTATTGCGCGCTCCTCGATGGCGACGCGCGGGGGCTGGCCCGGATCGTTGTAGAGCATTGGGTCATCGCCCGCGATCACCCATGCCCTGCCGCGTCCGGAGACGCGGGCGCCCTCGATGCGGAGATCGAGCACCTGCGCCTCTTCACTGGCGTTCACGACCGCGATGGTGAGGGCGCTGCGGTCCGCGTTCCATGCCGCGGCCACATCCAGGGGCGACGCGAGCCCCGTCGTCTCCATCGCCGCATCGGTCGTGGTGGTCTTGATGGCGCCGATGACGTTCACCGTCTGCGCATAGTTGGCCATCACGTAGATGTCGCTCTGCCGCACGAACTCGTTGAGCGCCGCCGCGACCCCGAGGCCGTCCTTCAGGAAGTACCGCGTGCCGAGCTCCCCGAAGACGTGGGGCCCGTACCAGTAGTTCCACTCATCGAGGGCGACGGGCATGTCGGGACCCTCCGCCTGAGCCCGATACTGGCGGTGCGCCGCCGCGATGGATGCCACCGACTCCGGCAACTGGCTCACATGCCCCAGCAGCCCGCTGCCCTCCTGACGGTAGAAGTGCTCGCTGATGGCGTCCATGTGATCGCTGCACTCCGCGAGCATGGTGGCCGTCCATTCGCCCACCGCGCCCACGCCGATCAGCTTGATGGAGGGGTCCGCCGCACGCATCGCCTCGGCGAACTCGTTGTGCTTGCGGACGTAGTCGGAAAGCGGCATGTGACCGAGTTGCCAGTTGCCGTACATCTCGTTCCCGATGCCCCACCACACCACTCCGTAGGGCTCGCGATGGCCGTTCTGGGCGCGCTCCCGGCCCATCGGCGTGTCCGCCGGCGCGTTCGCGTAGAGCAGCTCGTCCACTGCCGCCTCGACGCCTCCGAGGCCGCTGTTCACCACGATGTAGGGCTCGGTGCCGAGCTCCCGGCAGAACGCCATGAACTCATCGAGTCCGAAGTCATTGTGCTCGATCCCCGACCAGGCGGGGTTCTTCCGCGGCGGCCGCCGGTCCCGATCCCCGATCCCATCGCGCCAGTCGTAGCCGCTCACGAAGTTCCCGCCGGGCCAGCGGTAGATGGGCGAGTCCAGTTCCTTCAGCAGTGCCAGGGTGTCCGCCCTCATGCCCCGTACATTGTCCGATGGCATCAAGGACAGGGCGCCGATACGCACCGCGCCCTCGCCCTGCGCCGTGATCTCCAGCCGCGCTTCCCGCGAGGCGCCTGTGGCATCGAACCGCAGCGGGTAGACGGACATCTCGGATGAGAGATCGGTCAGCCGGACGGTCTGCCGTCCCTCCCGGCCAGGCGCCCACGCTAGGGTGACCGAAACCGCTTCGACCCCGCCACTCGCGGCGAGCACGATCCGCCCCTCGTACCGCTTGCCCTCCACCACACCCAGGCCCTCCTGGATGAGGCCCACCGGTTCGCCGGAGACCTGAAGCACGGGGTCGTGCTCGCCCACGAAGGGAGCGTCCGTCGCCATGGTCAGGGCGCCGTCCCCGCCGAGCACCCGCCACGGGGACTCCGCCTCGCCGGGGGGGTAGAAGAACTTGCGGTCCTCGACCATCTCCGCCCAGATGCCAC
>JALHDK010000383.1:0-1216 GCA_022838965.1 Actinomycetales bacterium
CGAAACCCTGCGAGGGGATGCTCTGCCCTTGCGGAGGGAAGTGGCGCGCACGCGTGGCCGCGAGATGCGATGGCCCTGCCGGAGCCAACCAGCGGCCTTGACAAGCGCCCACCCAGGGCAAGAATCGGCCCATACGTCACACCCGAAGGAGGTTTCGATGGCACCCCATGTCCTGGATGACCCCACCTTCCCGATCGTCGGCTGGGCCGGCCCCGCCGACGCGATGATCCGCCCCGATGTGATGGCGGGGATGGCCGAGGCGGGCTTCACCGTGAGCCACTCGTGGGTCACGGGCGGGCTGCCCGAGATCGTGCGCGCGCTCGATGTTGCCGCGGCCAGCGGCGTGCGGCTGCTGCTCTCGCACGCAACGTACCACGTCGGCGACGCGGACCCCTTCGACGATGCGGCGCTCGCGAAGGTCCGCGACCTCGTCGACGCGATCAAGGACCACCCCGGCCTCTACGGCTACCACCTGCGCGACGAACCGCGCTTTGACCAGTTGCCCAAGCTCGCGCGCGTCCATGCCGCAATCCTCGAGCGCGATCCTTCGCACCTCTGTTACATCAACCACTTCCCGCCGATCGAAGGCTGGGGCGCGCCGACCGCCGAGGCGTTCTGGCGCCGTTTTATCGAGCTCGTGCAACCCCATCTCCTGAGCTACGACCACTACCCCATCACCGTGGCGCCACGGGCCGAGATCGAGGCGCAGGCAGATAAGCCCAACGTCTTTGCCCACGCCGGCCTGATCGTCAAGCCCGACACCTTCAGTTGCCTGGAGCTCCTGCGCAACCTCTCGGCGGGTTCGGGGCTGCCCTTCTGGGCCTTCACCTGTGCGGTGCGCCACGGCCCCTACCCCACGCCCACCGAAGGCCATATGCGCTGGCAGCTGATGAACGACCTGGCCTATGGCGCGCGCGGCCTGCAGTACTTCACCTATGCCCACGACAGCGCCATGGTTCGGCCCGACGGCTCCACCACCGAGACGTGGGCGCTGGCCCGGCGCATCAACGCCGACGTACACGCGATGGCGCCGGTCTTGCGCACCCTGCGCACAGTCGGCGTATTCCGGACGGGGCCCCTCTGGGCCGGTACACAGCCCCTCCCCCGCTTCCACGCCGCCGGCGGGCTCGAGGCCACCGGCGACCCGGTAACGATCGGCGTCTTCCTCGATGGGGCCGACGTGTTGCACCTGATGGTCGTCAACGGCAGCCCGGTC
>JALHDK010000383.1:1245-2669 GCA_022838965.1 Actinomycetales bacterium
TCGACTGGGCGAGCCTGCGGCTCAAGGTGGCGGTGACGCCCGAGCAGCGGCTCACCTTCTTCGATCTGCACGCCAACGCCTTCCGCGAGCTCTGGCCCCCCGACCCGCACAACCAGCTCATCACGCTCGCGCCCGGCGAGGGCCGCCTGTTCAGGGTTGCTGCCGATGGGCTTCGTGCGAATTTCTAGGAGGGAGACCACCATGCCTGGACCTCACATCACACACAACCCGCGCCGCGTGCAGGCCGAACATGGCGTCATCTGCGCCTTGCCCGGCGAGTTCTTCGGCTACTTCGGCTGGCCCAGCGTCGCTCGCTGCGGGAACGGCGATCTCGTCGTGGTCGCCTCCGGGCTGCGCCACGACCACGTGGACCCCTTCGGGCGAACCGTGCTCCTCCGCAGTCAGGACGAGGGGCGCACCTGGACCACGCCCGCTGTGATCAACGACCTGCCCATCGACGACCGCGACGCTGGCATCGTCGCGCTGGGCGGCGATGGGCTCCTGGTCACCTGGTTCACATCCGACACGCGCCGGTTCGACATTGCCTCCCGCTACCGGCAGCTCGCCGACCCCGCGGCCGTGGCCCGCTACGAGGCGGGCTTCCGCCGTATGACACCCGCAGCCGTGGAACGCTGGCTCGGGTCGTGGACGCGCCTCAGCGAGGACGGTGGCGACACCTGGGGACCACCGGTGCGTGTGCCCGTGACGGCGCCCCACGGTCCCATCGTTTTGGAAGACGGAGCGCTACTCTACCTCGGCAAACGCTTCACCCACGAACGCGAGCAGCCCATCGAGGCCTGGCGGAGTGCCGACCGGGGTCAGACCTGGTCCCACCTGGGGACGGTGCCGCTCGCGCCCGGCACCGTGGACGAGCACTACCACGAACCCCACGTCGTCGCGCTGCCAGGTGGCCGGCTCCTGGGGCTCATCCGCATCCAAGATCACGGCGAGGCGCCGCCGCTAGCCGCGGTGGGGATCCCGACGTTCTCGATGATGCAGACGACGTCGGATGACGGCGGGCGCACGTGGAGCGCAGCGCAACCGCTCGGCTTCCACGGCTCGCCGCCGCACCTGCTGCGCCACACGTCGAGTGCGCTGGTCGCCGTCTACGGGTGCCGGCAGGCACCCTTCGGCCAACGCGCGATGGTGAGCCACGATGACGGGAAGAACTGGGAAGCGGGGATGATCCTGCGCGACGACGGTCCCGACGGCGATCTGGGCTACCCTGCGAGCGTCGAGTTGCCCGACGGGTCGCTCTTCACCGTCTACTACCAGAAGCAGGCCGCCGGCGAGCCCTGCAGCCTGCTCTGGACACGCTGGCAACTGCCGTAGGCCGAGCCTCTGATGTAGGACGGCTCTCCAGAGCCGTCCAGGCACGGCAACAGAGCGGCCAATGCCCATCGGCATCGGGCGCTCAGAATGGG
>JALHDK010000384.1 GCA_022838965.1 Actinomycetales bacterium
CCGCGCTAGCCACTCCCTTTTCCTACCATTGCCTCAACATCAGCCCGGTAGGGCATCGCCGGGGCTGTCCCGACCTTGGTGACCTGCAGCGCTGCTGCAGCGTTGGCAAACGCAACGGCTTCATCCATCAAGCGCCCTTCCGCGAGCCCGACAGCGAGCGCGCCGCTGAAGGCGTCGCCCGCGCCTGTGGTGTCGACGACGGCAACGCGCCGCCCTGGCACGTGCTTCGTCCCATCGCGTGACACGATCAGCGCCCCGTTGGCACCCAGCGTCACAATCACGGTCCCCACACCGACGTTCAGGAGGCTCCGCGCAGCGGCCTCCGCCTGAGCGACATCCGTGACGACACACCCCGTGATGAGCTGCAGCTCGGTCTCATTTGGCGTCAGAACGTCAACCCATTGGAGCAGCTCGGGACCCAGGGCCCGTCCGGGCGCCGGATTGAGCACGGTGACCACGCCATCCTCATGCGCCAGGTGCAGAGCGTGTCTAACCGTCTCGACCGGCACCTCCAACTGGACGAGCATGACGTCGGCGCCGGCGATCGCCTCTCGTGCCGCTTCCACATCCGCCGGCGAGAGGGTCTCGTTGGCGCCCGCGGCGACGACAATCACGTTCTCACCCTCAGCGTCCACGATGATGAAGGCGACGCCCGTATGCGTGTCGCCGGTGCGGCGCACGTAGGCCGTCGCTACACCCTCGTCACGCAGGTTCTGTTCCGCCCGGTCGCCCAGGTCGTCGACACCGAGCTTGACGACCATAGCCACCTCAGCACACAGGCGCGCCGCAGCCACGGCCTGGTTGGCACCCTTGCCGCCCGGCCCCGTGCGGTAGTCACTGCCGAGGATCGTCTCGCCCCGCACCGGGATGCGCGGCGTCCGGACCAACAGGTCCGTATTGTAGCTCCCCACGACCACGACCCTGGGTCGCTCGACCATCGCATGCACCTCCTTGCCTATGACGAAGTCACTTCGCGTCCTGGCGCGACCGCTCCACCGGAAGTTGGCGCTGCCCCGCTCTCGCTCTGCGCCCGCTTCTCCACGGGCCGCATCAGGCCTTGGTTCAGGACCGCTGCGGCAAGGCTAACCGCCGCCGCAAGCAGCAGCGGCAGTCGGTAGTTGGCCCGGGCGATCAGGGCGCCCGTCACCGGAGCGCCGAGCGCATTGCCGAGCCAGAAGGCAATGTTGAGCCACGCGGAGAGCAACGTGCGAGCATCGCCCGCGATGCCCATCGCAAAAGCAAAGGACAGAGGCGAGCTCATGAAGAACAGCGCGTTCTGCGCCCAGTAGGCCCCCGTCCCGACCGCAGGGCTCGCTGTCAACGCCAGGATTACCAGGAACCCCGGGATCGCGATCCTCAGGGCCGTCACGATACCCACCACGCTACGGGTGCGCGTCGCCACAACTGGAATGATGGCGGCCC
>JALHDK010000385.1 GCA_022838965.1 Actinomycetales bacterium
CCCACTGAGGGGAGCATCCCCTTGCACTTGGCTTCCATTTCGAGAGCCGCCCTGGCCGGGCTGCTCTTGGTCGCCCTCTGCCTGCCGGGCGTGGCGGCGGACAACGTCCGGGCGCTTGCCGCGCTGCCTGGTTCCCCGGCACTCGAGGTGCTACTCCACGGGAACATCGAGCGGGTCCGCGTTCGAGGCGAGGGACCGCTCACCGTTGGCGGAGCGGACACAGGCGCCGTCGAGGTGGTCGTGTCGCGATCGGGGCGTAGCGACCTCCCCTTCGCCGTCGAGACCGCCTCGGCCAAGACCCTCGTCGCCGCTCCTGTTCGCGTTGCTGGCCCTGCCGGGGCGCCACTGGAAGTGCGCGCTGTGGAGGCCAAGACGGGCAGGATCGTCGTGGAGGCGGCCTACCGGGGAGTGCTGGACCTGCGGCTCTGGCGCGGGGCAGCCGCTGTCGTGAACGTGATCGTCCCCGATGACTACGTGGCCAGCGTGGTGGCGTCGGAGATCGGCGCCGAGTCGCCGCTCGAAGCCCTCAAGGCTCAGGCGGTAGCCGCGCGCTCCTTCGCCTGGGCCGAGGCTCAGGCGCGACGCGCCGACCCCGGCGCTCCCCCCTGGGATCTGGTCACCTCGACGGCGGACCAGGTCTACCGCGGAGTGTCCGAGGAGACCCCCTTCACCCGCCTGGCGGCGTTGGAGACGGCTGGCGAGGTGCTCGCCGCAGGGGGCACGGTAGTCCGATCGGTGTACCACGCCTGCTCGGGCGGCTCAACGACCTCGGCGATGGACGCATGGCACTCCCTCATCCCCGGACCTCGGCCCGTGTTCGACGGCTTCGGCGATAGCCCCGCGCTGTCCGCGGAGCCCGAGCTGCGCCGCTTCCTGCTGGCCCCTCCCACAACCGTCTTCGGTGGCGCGCACCCCGCCTTCCGCTGGCGGGCGTCCTACACGGCGGAGCAGCTCACCCGTATCCTGGCGCGCTCCCTGAAGGCGATCGAGGTCGCGGGGGCCCGAGACATTGGGTCGGTGCAGGATGTGCAGGTCGGACCCCGCAGCCTGGATGGGCGCGTAACCAGTCTCCGCATCATTGGCAGCAAGGGGGAGACGGTGGTCTCCGGTGACGCCATTCGCTGGGCATTCGGCGATGGGGGCGTCGGCTCGGGCGGCCTGCGCAGCACCCTGTTCGTGCTCGACAAGAGCGGTTCGGAGCCGCCATACACGGAATACAGCTTCGCGGGCGGAGGCTGGGGCCACGGCGTCGGTATGAGCCAGGCAGGCGCCATCGACATGGCACGCCGAGGGCTCAGCTACCGGGTGATCCTCAGACACTACTACGGCGACGCCGAGCTGGCGCGGCTGGGGTGAGGGAGGCGGAAATGAATGTGCCGATCATCGACTTAGGGCTTGAGCTCACGGACCACGACTGCGTGG
>JALHDK010000386.1 GCA_022838965.1 Actinomycetales bacterium
GGAGAGAGGTGACAAGATTGATGGAGAAGCGTCCAAGATGCTCCAAGGGCTCCTCAAAGCCGTCGAGACCTACCTCGACCTCCTCGCCCGCGTCGAGGCTGCCCCGTCCGCCGAAGCCATCGCGCCCGTCGAGCTCTACCCCTCCCTCGCCGCCGTCCTCGCCGCCAGCGAAGGGAGCCTCTTCTCCGAGGTGCCCGACCCCGCCCTCCGCGAGCGGCTCCGGAGCGCCTACGTCCGGACCGTCGAGCGAGAGGACGCCATCATCCGAGACGCCCTCGCCGCCGCCGCCCATGACCGAGACGCCTGAACTCCCGTGGCACGCCCTCGACCTCGCGACAGAGGCGCGGCGCCACGAGCGGGCCCGCGCCCTCATCAGCCGTCTCAGCCCCGAGCTCTTCGCCCTGAAGGTCCGGCGCGTCCGGGGCCAGCCCTTCAGCTTCGGGGGCCACGAGTACCTCCGCGACCTGTACGCCGACCAGCACCCCCACGTGGTGATCGAGAAGGCCGCCCAGATGGGCGCCTCCGAGCTCGCCATCTCCCGAGCCCTGTACACGTGCGTCACCCGCGACGGCGTCTGCGTCATCCTGTTCTTCCCCACCGACCAGGATGTGCGCGACTTCTCCCGCCATCGGGTCGCGCCGGCCCTGGAGGACCTCCGGCAGGCCGGCCTGCTCGACGACACGGGCGCGCGCAAGACGGACAACGTGGGCCTGCGCGAGGTGGGACGGTCCGTCCTCTACTTCCGAGGTATGCAGAGCGGCATCCGCATGAAGAGCGTGCCCGCCGACTTCCTCATCTTCGACGAGCTGGACGAGAGCCCGCCCGAGTTCAAGCCACTCGCCAGGGAGCGGCTCTCCCACAGCGACATGAAGTGGATCCTGGAGCTCTCCACGCCCACCCTCCCCGACTACGGGATCGACGTGGAGTTCCGGCGGTCCGACCAGCGCTACTGGCACGTGGAGTGCGGCTGCCCCGACGGCGTGGTCCTCGAGCTCACCTTCCCCGAGTGCCTCGCGCGGCGGCGGGGCGGCGCCGTGGAGCTGCGGTGCCCCCGGTGCGGGCGAGGACCCCTCGACCCCAGCGCCGGACGGTGGATCGCCCACGCGCCCGAGCGCGCCGAGCGCCGCGGCTACCACCTCTCCCAGCTCTTCTCGACCGCCATCTCGCCGCGCGAGATCCTCGAGGAGTACGAGACCACCCGCAATGTGGCCGAGTTCCACAACAGCAAGCTCGGCATCCCCTATGCGGGCGACCGTATGCCCCTGACCCGGGCCGAGCTGCTCCGGGCCATGGGCGAGCACGAGCGCGGGGCGGCGGGCGGCGGCCTTCGCGTCATGGGCGTGGACCAAGGGAAGATCCTGCACTGGCTGCTCCTCGAGATCGCCGAGCGGGAGACCCGCATCGTCGACCTCGGGGTCGTGG
>JALHDK010000085.1 GCA_022838965.1 Actinomycetales bacterium
CGCCAGTTCCCCAGGAAGAGGAAGACGATGGCGACCGCCGCGGCGATCGGCCAGTCCGGAATCCACACGACCACCGAGCGCATCACGACACCGCCCTCAGATGACCACTCATGGCCACCGGTCTGGCCTCCATCCGCAGCAGGACGGTGCCCGGCACCCCTTCCCGCTGCACGCGGATGGTGCGGCCCCGGATGTACCCGGCACCGGTCTGGCACCCGTCGCCACCGCGGACGCTGGCACGCAGCACGGGGACACCCGGCCAGTTCGCGATGACCACGGTGCCGTGGGAACGGATCCTGCCGAGCAGGGAGCGGCGTGCAGCGGGGCCGAGTTCGACGGCGTCCCCCAGCATGACGACGTCGAAACCGTCGACGCATGCGGCAACGACATCAGCCATGGCAGGACCCGGCTGCGGGATGTGGACGACTCGCGCGAGGTCCACCCCGGCCTCGCTGGCGGCCACCCAGCCGAGATCCCGGCAGCCGACCACCGCCGCCCAGCCACTGGTTCCCATGGCGGCCGCCATCACAGCGAAGGCGATGGAGGTGGAACCCTGAACACCCACGACGCCGCCCCGCGCCAGACCACCCGGCAGGAGTGCGTCCAGCCCGGCCGGCAGGGGCACCGTTGTCACCTCCAGCCGAGAACGGAGCCCGGCGGCCGTCTCGGCGCGTGCGAGGGCATCCCGTGCCACCGCGAAGCGACTCTCGAACATGCGTTCGATTGTAGATCTGACCGCTGACACAATGAAAGAGGGCCGCCACTGCGACACGATCCCAGCCACCGCCCACGAAAACGCCCCGCGCCAAGTAGCGTGGGGGCAACGACAAGGAGGTTGCCATGGATCTCACCCGCCCCGTTGCCCCCAACCCGTACGACCTGCTGCCCCCCGCTCCGGCCTTCACGGTGTGGTCCCGGGACCTGGTGGACGGACAGCCGATGCCGGACATCCACACCCACGCCGGCGGCAACATCTCCCCCCACCTCGCCTGGTCGGGGTTCCCGTCCGGGACCAGAAGCTTCCTCATCAACTGCTTCGACCCGGACGCCCCCACGCCGGCCGGCTACTGGCACTGGACCGTCGTCGACCTCGATGCCGGGGTCACCGATCTGGAGCAGGGTGCCGGGGAGTCCGATCTCGCCCTCGCGGGTGCCGCCTTCCACCTCCGCTCCGACGGCGGCGCACACGCCTACGAGGGCGCCGCGCCACCCAGGGGTGACCGCCCCCACCGCTACATCTTCACCGTGCACGCCCTGGACGTCGACACCCTCGAGCTGGACGAGGACGACTCCCCCACCAAAGCGGCGTTCGTCGCCCTCTTCCACACCCTCGCCCGGGCCCACCTCATCGTCACCCACCAGCGCTGACATCCCTGCGGCGCGGGTGCCACAATGACGCGGTGACGCCAGCGCGGATCCGGGCCGCTTTCGACATCCCCGCCGATCCGCGGCGTCGCAACGCCGGGCGGCTCCGGGGTGTGTTCCACGCGGCCCCCGTGGAGACACTCGTGGCGCGCCAACCGGACGAGGTGCCCGAGACCGTCGCCCGTGCCGAGAGGGCCGCACGTGCAGGGGCCTGGGTGGTGGGCGGCCTGCGCTACGAGGCCGGCGGCGCGTGGGACCCCGCGCAGTCGACCCATCCCGCCACCGCACCTCTCGCCCACTTCGAGGTGTACGAGGGTGATCCCGAACCGTGGCCTGCCCGCGTTCCGCCGGCCACGCCTCTTGAATGGCTCGACGACGACCGGTTCGGCGGAGCCGGGCAGCTCACCGCCCGCGACGCGATCGCCCGCGTCCACGCTGCGATCGCCGCCGGCGACTGCTACCAGGTGAACCTCACCACGAGGCTGCGCAGCCTGGCGGGGCTGGACCTGTTCACGCTCTTCGCGGCGCTGATCTCCGCGCAACCCGGCGGCTACGGGGTGTTCCTGCGCGCCGCAGGAGTGGCGAGCGCGTCGCCGGAGCTCTTCTTCTCCTACTCGCCGGGGACTGGCATCATCCGCACCCAGCCGATGAAGGGTACCGCCGGACGGACGGCGGATCCCGATGAGGACGCCCGGGCCGCGGCCCGGCTGCGCTCCAGCGAGAAGGAACGCGCCGAGAACCTGATGATCGTGGACCTGCTCCGCAATGACCTCTCCCGGGTGTGCCTGCCCGAAACCGTGCGCGTGGAGGCGCTGTTCGAGCTGGTGGAGCTCCCCACCGTGTGGCAACTCACCTCCACGATCTCGGGACGGACGGGGCGGACACTCGCCGACGTCATGGGGGCGCTCTTTCCGTGCGGCTCGGTCACCGGGGCGCCCCGGATCCGCGCGATGCAGCTCATCACGGACCTCGAGCCTGAGCCGCGCGGCTGGTACTGCGGCGCCCTCGGGGTCATCCAGCCGGGTGGTGACGCGGTCTTCAACGTCCCCATCCGCACCGTTGAGGCGATCGGGGACACCCTCGTGTGCGGCGTCGGCAGCGGCATCGTCGCCGACTCCGACGGCGATCGGGAACGGGAGGAGTGGCGCGCCAAGGCGCGGTTCCTCGGCGGAGCGCCGTTGCGGGCGCTCGAGACGATGGTCATCGACAACGGCCACATCACCCGCGTGCAACGCCATCTGCGGCGACTTGCCCGGACCTGCGCCGCCTTCGCGATCCCGCTCGATCTGCCTGCGCTCACCTCCCGGCTCGCCGAGGCCTGCGCCGCCCATCCGACCGGCCGGCACCGCGTACGCCTGACGGTGGGATGGGACGGACTCACCCTGGACGTCGCACCGGCACCGGAGACACCCGTCCCCGTCCGCCTCCAGGTGGCACGCCAGCCGCTGGACACCACGGGGTTCCTGCGCCGGGTGATCGTGCACAAGACCACCCACCGCGCGCATTACGAGGCCCTGCGCGCACCCGCTGCAGCGTTCGACGTGATCTGTCACACGCCGGCGGGCGAGCTGACCGAGTGCACCACCGGCAATCTCGCCCTCCGCATCAACGGGGAGTGGCTCACTCCGCCGGAATCCGTCGGGCTCCTGCCTGGCACGTTTCGCGAGGAGCTCCTCGAAACAGGACGGTTGCGCGAGGCGCCGTTGCGGGTGCCGGACCTCGCACGCGCCGACGCACTGGCGTTCCTGAACAGCCTGCGGGGATGGTGCCCCGCGGAACTCATCCCGTCCGTCTAGGCTGGCAGCCGTGTTCCACGTGGTGTTCCACTCCCCGCGCATTCCCCCGAACACCGGCAACGCGATCCGGATGACCGCCTGCACCGGCACCACGCTCCACCTGGTGGAGCCGCTCGGCTTCACCCTCACGGACGCCCAGCTTCGCCGTGCCGGCCTCGACTACCACGACCTCGCGACCGTCATCGTGCACCCCGACTTCGACGACGCCGTCGCGTCCCTCCCCGGCCGCATCTTCGCCTTCACCGGCCGGGGAACGACGACGTACACCGACATCGCGTACCGGCCGGGGGACGCGCTCCTCTTCGGTCCGGAGCCGGACGGCCTCCCGGACCACATCCTCGCGGACCCGCGCGTCACCGACCGGGTGCGGATCCCGATGGTCCCGGGCATCCGTTCGCTGAACCTCTCGAACTCGGCCGCGATCGCAACCTACGAGGCGTGGCGGCAGCACGGCTTCGCCGGCGGCGCCTGACCTGCTAGGCGGCCAGCGTCCCGCCGAACACCTGCCACGCGAGCAGGGACTTCGCCACGAGGCTGAGGATGATGTAGCCGCGCTCGCCGACCAGGTAGTCGGCGAAGCGGCCGCGCGCGCGGTACTGCAGCCACTGGTTGAGGGCGAAGACGTTGAAGAACAGGAAGAGCGAGACGACGATCGCGTACACGAAGGTCGGGGGTTCGGCGTCGGAGCCGGGGGCGATGGTGTAGAAGAGGATCGCAAGCCAGGGGACGATCCCGGCGATGCAGCCGAAGATGAACGGGAGCCAGCCCCCGCCGCCGGCGTCCTCGTACTTCTCCTGCAGCCAGCCGAACAGGATCATCGAGACGTTCGCCCCGGAGATCCCGATCAGGGCCGTGACGTCGGTGATGCCCACGAGTTGGGCGATGATCACGATCATCAGGGTGGAGGAGAAGGAGTACTCCACCCAGCGGGCCCGGTTGATCTGGTGCGACAGGTCCCCGATGTAGCCCCGGAACCAGACCGTCGAGACGATCAGGTGGGCGAGGAAGGAGAGGAACAGGAAGCCCGCCACGGCCAACCCGGTGGAGAGGTCGGCGACGATGGTCGCGGGCGCCGGCGGTGTCCCGGGAGGCCCGGCAAGGTAGGCCGCGGTGATCGGGAGGGCGAAGTCGGTCGCGAGCACGACGACGGCGATGGCCTGGCCGAGGTGGAGCGCGGCGGCGGCAAGGTTCAGGGTGCGCAACCTGCGCTGTTCGGCGGGCGTGATGGTCCGTGTCGACATGCGTTCAACGTATCGTGCGCGGCGCCTGTTCGTGAGGATGGCGCGCGGTCAGACCCTCGTCGCCCAGAGCGCCACCGCGCCAGCGGCCGCCACGTTGAGCGAATCCACCCCGCCCGCCATCGGGATCCGGACCACCAGGTCGGCCTCCGCGATCGTCCGGCGTGCGAGCCCGTCACCCTCGGTCCCGAGCACAAGGGCGAGCCGCTCGACGCGGCGCGCCGCCAGGTGGTCCAGGGTGACGGCGTCGTCGGCCAGGGCGAGCGCCGCCACGGTGAACGCCAGGTCGCGGAGCAGCGAGATGCCCCCGGGCCACGGGTCGATCCTCGTCCACGGGACCTGGAAGACAGTGCCCATGGATACCCGCACGGCGCGCCGGTACAGCGGGTCGGCGCAGCGCGGGGTGACGAGGACCGCATCCGCCCCGAGCGCCGCCACGGACCGGATCGCCGCTCCCACGTTGGTGTGGTCGACGATGTCCTCGAGAATGACGACCCGGCGCGCACCCTCACCGCCACGCGCCCCGGCGAGCACCTCGGGAACCGGCCGCAGCGCCGGGCGATGCATGGCGGCGATGGCACCGCGGTGCAGATGGAAACCCGTGATCGCCCGCAACAGCTCCTCCGGCGCCACGTACACCGGCAGGTCTCCCCCGTCGGGAGCTCCGCCGGCGAGCGTGAGCACGTCGGCCACCGCTGCCAGCCAGCGGCGCGCGAGGAGGAACGACCGGGCCCGGTGTCCAGCCTGCACGGCACGGCGGATGACCGTCGAGCTCTCGGCCAGATAGAGGCCGGCCGCCGGTTCCAGCGTCCGCCGGAGCGCGACGTCGGTGGGCCGGGTATACTCGCTGACCCTGGGATCGTCGGGGTCGGTGACGTCGATGATCACGGACAGTCGATGATCACTGCGGCCCGAAGCGCTCCTCGGGCGGCACCTGCTCACGCGCCGGCTCCTCCGCGCGCCGGCCCACCGGAGGCCGTTCCTCCTCAGGCCTCCACGGCTGCCGCGGAGGCTCGGGGGCGAGTTCGGCAGGACGCAGGCCCGCCTCCACGGTGCGCGAGAACGGCATTCCCGTGCCCTCCCCGGCCTCGGTCGCATCGGCGGTGGCGCGCGCGCTCTCCGAGCGCGCCTCCCGCAGCGCCTCCATCGGGTCCTGGAGCGCCGTGCGGGCAAGATCGTCCACCATCGCCGGGCGACCGAGTGGACCGAAGTCCACCGGGCCGACGGGCTCCGAGGGACCCTCGTCCTCGCCCCTGCCGCCGAATCCGCGACTGATGGCCTCGAGCGCACCCGTGAACTCGGTCGGCACGATCCACATCTTGGAGGAGGACCCGTTGGCAATCTTCGGCAGGGTCTGCAGGTACTGGTAGGCCAGCAGCTTCGAGTCCGGGTTGCCGCGGTGGATGGCGTCGAAGACCTGAAGGATGGCACGGGACTCGCCCTGGGCACGCAGGATCGCGGCCTGGGCCTGGCCCTCCGCGCGGAGGATGGCGGACTGCTTCTCCCCCTCGGCCTCGAGGATCTGCGACTGCTTGACCCCCTCGGCGTTCAGGATGGCCGCGCGGCGGTCCCGCTCCGCCTTCATCTGCTGCTCCATCGACCCCTGGACGGATGCGGGCGGGTCGATCGCCTTGAGCTCCACCCGGTTGACACGGATGCCCCACTTCGTGGTCGCCTCGTCGAGGACGCCCCGCAGCTGTCCGTTGATCTGGTCGCGCGAGGTGAGGGTCTGCTCCAGGTCCATCGAGCCGATGACGTTCCGGAGGGTGGTGACCGTCAGTTGCTCGATGCCGAGGATGTAGTTCGCGATCTCGTACGTCGCGGCCTTCGGATCGGTGACCTGGAAGTAGATGACCGTGTCGATCGACACCACGAGGTTGTCGGACGTGATGACCGGCTGCGGCGGGAAGGACACCACCTGCTCGCGCAGGTCCACGCCGGCCCGGACCCGGTCGACGAACGGGATCAGGAAGTGGAGGCCGGCGTAGAACACGGTGTGGAACTTCCCCAGCCGTTCGATGATCAGCGCTACGGCCTGGGGCACGATCCGCACGGCACGAGCGATCGCGGTGATGATGAAGACGGCGAAGAGGGCAAGGACGATCCACAGGACGGTCTGGCCGGGTTCCATGGTGCTCCTAGGGGTTGATTCTGCTGTCGGCGCGCTCGACCATCGCGATGGCGCCGTTGATCTCGGTGACGACCACGTCCTCGCCCACGGCGAAGACGTCTCCCGGGTGGGCGCTGCGTGCGGTCCAGACCTCTCCGAGGAGTTTCACCCTGCCTCCGGTCTCGGACACCTCCAGCACGACCCGGGCCGGACGGCCGAGGAGGGCCTGCACGTTCGTGGCTGTCTCGGGCGTGGACCGGTGCAGCCACTCCCGCGCGACGGGCAGGACGACGAGGAGCAGGAGCGCCGAGACGACGGCGAAAGCCAGGACCTGGCCCCACACGGGGGCGCCGAGGAGCGCGGCGACCATCGCCGCCAGCGCACCGCCCGCGAACATCACGAACACGAACTCAACAACCAGCAACTCGACGACGCCGAGGACCAGCGCCGCAGCCAGCCACCACATCCACGCCACGGTTGACCCCTCTCCTCCCGCCAATCTACGGGACCACGCCGACAGACTCCCACTCGGTCCGCTGGCGGCGGAATCACGGACGCCGGGCCCGCGCCGTGAAGCGTCCCGCACGACCCTCCACCTGCAGGCTGATCCCGAAGGCGTTCGAGAGGTGGTCGGAGGTCATCACCTCGTCGATCGGCCCGGCGGCCTCCACCCGGCCGTCCCGCATCAGCAGGGCATGGGTGAAACCTGGCGGGATCTCCTCGACGTGATGGGTGACGAGCACGAGCAGCGGCGCGTGCGGATCGACGGCGAGGTCCGCCAGGGCGCCGAGAAGGACCTCGCGGCCACCGAGGTCCAGTCCGGACGCCGGTTCGTCGAGGATCAGCAGTTCGGGATCGCTCATCAGGGAGCGGGCGACCTGGACGCGCTTGCGTTCGCCTTCCGAGAGCGTGGCGTACTTGCGGCCCGCGAGGTGACCCACCCCGAAGGCGGAGAGCAGCTCCTGGGCGCGGCGCACGTCGTCCTGGTCGTATTCCTCCCGCCAGCGGCCGGTCATGCCGTAGGCCGCCGTGAGGACGACGTCGAGCGCCGGCTCACTCGCCGGGATCCGTTCCGCAAGCGCGGCTGACGCCAGTCCCACCCGGGTCCGGATGTCGGCCACGTCGACCGTGCCCAGCCGGTCCCCGAGGACGGTGACCGTTCCGCGGGTGGGGAACATCCGCCCCGAGACGAGCTGGACCACCGTCGTCTTGCCCGCCCCGTTGGGTCCGAGGATCACCCAGCGCTCCCCGTCGAGGACCTCCCACGAGACGTCGTGAAGGATCTCCTTGTTGCCGCGGCGCACGGTCACGCCAGCGAGTCGGAGGACTACGGACATGACGTCAACCTATCGCCCCCCACCGCCGGGCGGCAGCCCCGGGGTCGCGTGGCGGTGATCCGGCCCCGGACAGACCGGTGGCCCCGGCCGT
>JALHDK010000387.1 GCA_022838965.1 Actinomycetales bacterium
GGGTGCTGCGCCGCCGGCACCCTGCCCACCACCGACCTGCCCCCCGCAGGGCCCGCGCCCGACGGGCGCAGCCGCGTGAAGACGAGGCAGGTGAGGACGAATATCACGGCCAGGACGGTCGTCGCCTTCGAGAGCACATCGCCCGCGCGGGCGCCGAATATCGTCTGGCCGCCGCCGCCCAGCCCGAACGCCCCCGAAAGCCCGGCGTCCTTTCCGGACTGCAGCAGGACCGCCGCGATCAAGAGGATGCAAGCCGTCACGTGTACAAAGGCCACCAACATGAAAAGCATCTTCGTCTCCTTGCATGCTGTCGCCCCGGGCCGCCGCTCGACGCACGTGCCGCGACGGCGCGGGCGCCCGCGCCGATCCGGGGCGCGATAACGCTACGCGCGGAACCGCGCTATGCGGATGAACGGTTCCGCTTTCAGGCTCGCGCCGCCGACCAGGGCGCCGTCGATATCCTCCATCGACATCAAGGCGTCGATATTCTCCGGGGTGACGCTGCCGCCGTACAGGAGGACGATCCCCGACGCCGCCTCCGGCGAGCAGCGCTCGCGCACCCAGAGCCGGATCGTCGAGGTTCTCGAGACCACCCATCGCGACCGGGTGCGACTCAGCGAGGCCGAGTGGCGCTCCCTCATCACCTGGATCGACCTGAATGCCCCGTACCACGGCCGGTTCATCAACAAGCGGCCCGCCGTGGAGCCCTACGACCTGACCGGGGACACCGCCCTGCGGCAACTCGTGACCGAGGTGAGCGCTCGGCGCTGTGCCGACTGCCATGACGCGGCCCAGGTGAGCGGCGCCGAATGGATCGACCTGCGGGACGCGAGCGAGGCGGGCTTCCTGCGCGCCCCCCTCGCCCGGTCCGCGGGCGGCTCCGAGGTATGCGGACGAGCCGTCTACGAGACCCGCGGCGATCCCGACTACCGCCGCGTGCTGGCCGCTGTCGAAGCGGCCCTCGAGGAGGTCTGGGCCCGGCCCAGACGGGACGTGGCGACCCTGTCCGCGGGCAGCCAGAACCAGTAGCATGATCCGGTGTCACCCAGCGCGGCGTCATTCGTCTTGCCACCAGGCGGACGCAGCCTATCTGCCCGCCTTTCAACGCACGGAAGGAGAGCGATATGAACTCACTGCGGCGGTTCGCGATGCTTGTGGTTGCCCTGGCCATGCTCGGAGCAACGGGGGCGGTCTCCCAGGACGCCGTCCTTCTGCAGTACCGCATGACCGAGGACACGGTCCGAGCGATGGACGTGGTGTCCAATCAGACGGGGGCGGCCGCGGGCGAGTCCCAGGCCATCGACGCGACGATCACCGTGTTGAGTCGAGCCCGCAATGTCGATGACCAGGGCTTCACCGAGGACCTCTACACGGTGGACACCTGGATCAGAATCGAGAGCGCCGGGGAAGTCCTCG
>JALHDK010000388.1 GCA_022838965.1 Actinomycetales bacterium
CGGCCACTACCGCCTGGGGGGCACCCGAAGCGCCACCCTTGAGCGCCGTCAGATGCACCTCCCGCTGCTGCTCCACAGAGCGCCCCGCCGGGTCGCCTGCATCGGCCTAGCCACGGGCATTACCGCCGGCGCCGCCCTGGATCATCCCGTCGAGCGGTTGACCGTCTACGAGATCGTTCCCGAGGTCATCGAGGCCGCCGCTTTCTTCTCTCACGAGAACGGCGCCGTGCTGCGCGATCCGCGCACTCGGCTCGTGCCGGAGGATGGCCGTCTGGCGCTGGAGGCGGAGGGGGAAGCCTACGACATCATCGTCTGCGATCTGGTCCTGCCGTGGCAGGAGTCCGCGGGCGCCCTCTACAGCGCCGACTTCCTGAGGACCGCTCGCCGCCGGCTGGCCCCCGACGGCGCGTTCTGGCTCTGGCTGCCTATGTACCAACTGGCCGAGCGGGAGTACGCCATCGTCGCTCGCACGTTCCTGTCGGTCTTTCCCGATGCTCAGGTGTTCCGCGGCGATGACACCCCAGACCGACCCATCATCGCCCTCGTGGGAGGAGGCAGCCGCCCTCCGCGGACGCGGGTGTCCCCGGTTCCCGATGATCCCCTCCTGGACGACCCCGGCGAGGCTCTGAGCCTCTACGCTGGCCCACTCCGCGTGCCGGCAGGCTGGGATCCGCCGCTGCACACCGACGACCGGCCCATTCTGCCCTACCTCGCCGCCGACAGTGTCCGGCGCGGCGATAGCTTCGTGGGGAAGCCGTTCAGTGAGTACCTCCGCAGCCTGGGCGGTTAGGGCCAGAGGTAACGCGAACCGTCGACCAGATCCCCCGGGCAGGCCAGGGTGACCGCGGCCCGGACCTCCCCATCGACCCCCGCCAGAAGCGTGTAGAGCCCTCGCACCGAGGGCATATCGAACTCGCCCGTGTACACCTGTCCGCGCCGAGCCATCTCGCCCGTGGAGCCATCGGCGTACTTCCAGCCCGGGCCCAGCGCCGGCCGCAGGTGCAGCACGTCCTCGCCCTCGTAGCCGTAACTGCCCCGCGCCATCAGTTGCGTGCCCGTCAGGGGCCGGGGAGGCCGCTCGCGCCGCAGGACGACCATGGAGAGCTCCTGACCCGCGGGCACCTCGACGACGACTCGAACCCTGCCCTTCGGCTCGACCCGACGCGACACGGGCTCCAGGAACCAGACGGCATCGGACGCGAACTCCTGGGTGAAGGCGAGGTACTCGCCCTCCACCGCGAGCCCGATCCCCACCCGGTCCACCTTGGGGCTCAGGATCGTCTGCCGATGGCCATCGTTGGGCGGCCGCTCCGCCATCATCTCCCCATGGGAGGCCAGGCAGTCAGCCAGTGCACGGTCCGCGTCCGCGTAGCCGCGCGAATCCCGCCGCCAAGCGACGTTCTGCTCGTGGTG
>JALHDK010000086.1:0-424 GCA_022838965.1 Actinomycetales bacterium
CCGAGTTCATCCGCCAGGCGATCCGGGAGCTGCGCCTGTGGCGGGACGAGGGCTACCCCAACGACGCCGACTCGGCGGGGGCCGCCTTCTTCAACACCATCTGGGCGAACGTCCTGACCCTCACGTTCGGCGACGAACTGCCGCAGGACGTGGTCCCCAACGGCGACTCGCGGTGGATGCAGGTGCTCGTCCGGCTGATGGAGGACGAGCGCAACCCGTGGTGGGATGACGTCTCCACCCTGCGGGTCACGGAGACCCGGGACGAGATCCTTGTCCGGGCGGTCGAGCTCGCCCGCTTCCAGCTCACCAACTCCCTCGGGAAGGATGCCGACAGGTGGCGCTGGGGTGACCTCCACCGTGTCCGGCTCGAGCACGCCTTCCTCACGCCGGAGCGGACCGTCGGCCCGCTCGCCTGGCTGGCCAA
>JALHDK010000086.1:458-9885 GCA_022838965.1 Actinomycetales bacterium
GGGCGGCACCGCCTCGGTCCTCGCGACCACGTGGGACGCGGCGACCCCGAGCGGCGAGCGCGCTGACTTCACGACCGTCTCGGCGCCGTCGATGCGGATGGTCGTCGACCTCGCGGACCGTGACCGCTCCACCTGGGTGGTCATCAGCGGGACGTCCGGGCATCCCACGTCACGCCACTTCGCCGACCAGGTGGCCGCGTGGCGGGACGGCGAGTGGTTCGCGTGGCCCGTGACCCGGGCCTCCGTGGACGCGGCGGCGCGGGACACCCTGACGCTGGCTCCCCCGCGCTGACCGGGAGCCGGCCCGGCTGACCGGCAGCCGGGCCGGCTGACCCGCAGCCGGGCCGCGTGAGCGGAGGCCGCGCCTCAGCCGCGCCTGCCGGCCGCCGCGATGGTGTTCCGCTGCAGCTGGGAGCCCTCGAGGAGGAAGACCTGCGTGGGGGTGAGGACCGCCTTGACCGGCACGTCATTCTCGTCCTGGGGAAGCCGCTGCGAGGAGATCAGCTCGTCGTCGAACACCATCGCAAAGGTGGGGGTCGCGGGGTCGATCAGCTTCAGCATGCGGTCGTACCAGCCGCCACCCTGGCCCAGCCGGCCGCCGCAGCCGTCAACGGCGAGCGCCGGGGCGATCACCAGTTCCACCTGACGAATGGCGTCCGCCGGCAGCGCCGGGCCGGAGGGTTCGGGGGGACGCCCCGGTGCCCGGCGTTGCAGGTCCTCGGCGCCACGGTAGAAGGCCCAGTTGCGGGAGAGCCCCGGGCCGAGCGCCGGCAACAGGACCGTGACCTCCCGGGCACGGAGACGTTCCAGCAGGGGGAGCGTCGGAGGCTCGAAGCCGGCGGACACATACAGGGCCACGCTGCGCGCGTGACCGATCGCCTGGAGCCCGCTGGCGGCCAGGGCCTCACCCAGGGTCTCGATCTCGGCGCGGCTCCGCGTCGCGCGGTGCCGGCGGATCACGTGCCGGAGGGTCTGCTTCGCATCTTCCGTCTCGTATCCGATCGTCTGGGGCAGCCGCAGCGGCTCGCGCATGTCCACCATTCTCGCATCCGCGGGGGACGCCGTCCCCCTGACGGGCGTCGCGTGGCTTTGTAGCCTTCGATCATGCGCTCCGTGAACGACCACCTGCACGCGTGCCTCACGGCCGTGGGCCAGCTGCCGCCGCTCGCCGTCCAGCTCCCCGACGCGGTGGGATGCGTTCTCGCGGAGGATGTGCGGGCGCCGTCCGACCTGCCGATCGCGGACCTCGCCGCCACCGATGGATACGCGGTGCGGTCGGGGGATGTGGCCGCCGCGTCGCGCGAACCGGTGCGGCTGCGCGTGATGGACGAGGTGCGTGTCGGAGACACCGACCCGCTCCGGCTCGTGGGGGGCGCCGTCGTCCGGCTGGCGTCCGGAGCCCCCTTGCCGGCCGGCGCCGACGCCGTGGTGGGGCTTGAGGACACCGACGGCGGGGAGGCGGTCGTGACGGTGGTGCGCGCCGTGCCGCCCGGCACGAACGTGCGGCCGCGCGCCCGTGACGCCCACAGCGGCGATGCCGTGCTCGTGGGGGCCCGGCAGGTGGCCCTGCTGGCCGCCGTCGGCCGCGGCCGGGTCCTCGTGCATCCGAAGCCGCGGGTGGTGATCGTCCCGGTGGGCGACGAACTGCGGGAGCCCGGAACGCCCGCGCAGGCCGGGCAGGTCTTCGACGCCAACGGGCACGCCCTCGCCATCGGGGTGCACGACGCCGGCGGCATCGCGTTGCGGGTCAGCGCCGTCGCGGACCGGCACGCCGTGCTCCGGGAGGTGCTGGAGGACCAGCTCGTCCGTGCGGACCTCGTGATCACCACCGGTGGCCTCGGCCTCGGACGGAACGACACCGTGCGCGATGTGGTGGGCTCGATGGGATCCGTCCGCTTCGACAACCTCGCGATGGCGCCCGGCGGCTGGTTCGGTGTCGGGCAGCTGGAGGTGGACGGCCGACGGACCCCGATCTTCTGCCTCCCCGGCGACCCCGTGGCGGTGCAGGTGGCGCACGAGGCCTTCATTCGTCCGGCACTGCTGGGGATGGCGGGCTACCCGCAGCTCTTCCGGCCCGCGGTGACCGCGCGCGTGGCCACGGGGTGGGAGTCCCCGGCACGGGTCCGCCAGTTCATGCCGGCACGCATCACGGGGTCACCGGGGGAGGGGTACCGGTGCGAACCGTCCGCGGGCACGCTCACCGGCCTCTCCCGATCCAACGCCTTCGCCGTCGTGCCGGAGGACGTGTCCGTGGTCGCCGCGGGTGACGCGGTGTCCTGCCTCATCCTGGACGCGTGAGGCCGGCAGATTCTCACCAACACGCCGCCGCCGTTTCCGGGTTTGTCGGCCCTCTTTGCCTAGCGTTGAGCTGTGGAGTTGTCAGGGTGGGTGTTCGTGGCACTTACCGTGACGGTCCTCGGATACCTGGTCCCCCATCTGGTTCGCCGGCGTGAGGTCCTGGTGGAGTCCAGAGTGACTGACCGCTTCTCGGAGCAGTTGCGACTGGTCACCCCCCAGGACCCGGCCCCCCCGCCGGCGTACCGGCCGAACGCCAGGCCCCTGGTCCACAACCCGGAGGTTTCCCGCCGACGCACGGAGGCACTCGCCATGATCCGCCCCATCACCCCCGCGGCCCAGCGCGTCAACGCCCGCGAGCTTGCCGCTGCGCGCGCGGCCCGCGCCGCCGAGATCTCGCGGCGTGCGGCGGCCGCGCGTCGTCGCCTCATCCTTGCGGTGGTCCTCGCCCTCGCGACCGTGGCCGCGCTCGCCGCAACGATCCTGGGATCGCTGCACTGGAGCCTCGTCATCCCACCCGCGCTGCTGCTCGGGCTGGTGGGATACACCGGCCGGCAGGCGGCCAGAGTGGCCGCCCAGCAGGACGCGAAGGCGCGTGCCGAGATCGCGCGGCTGGACCAGCGTCTCCGCCTGTTCCGCACCGATGAGGCGCCCGCCGCATCCGTCGCCCCGGCAGCCTCGAACGCATTCGTTGCGGAGCCCGCCGCCGCGGTCACGGCCGCTCCCGCAGCGGCGCCCGCCGCCGCGCCCGCCGCCACGCCGGCCCACGAGACACGCGCGGAGGAGCGGGTGGTCGAGGGACTGGCCGCTGGGGAGGACGGTTCCTCCTCCGCAGGGGAGGACGAGAACTCCTTCGAGACAATCTTGATCGGCTACCAGGGGAAGCATGTGGCGAGCCGCGAGATCGAGGACGAGCCGCCGCGGCATGCCCGCACCGGCTCCGTGCACCCCGCTCCCGACTCGTGGACACCCGTGCCGGTGCCGCTGCCCACCTACACCCTGAAGCAGGAGGTGCCGCGGCGCGACGTCGAGCCGTATGCGGAGGCCGCCCCGGACGACGAGATCCGCGTCCCCCTGCGCCCCCGGACCGCAGCCCCCACCGCCACCGGTGCGGACAGTGCGGACGTCCGCGCCTTCGATCTGGAGTCCGTCCTCGCCCGCCGTCGCGCGGCCGGAGCCTGACCAGCGCCATGGCCGGGCACCACCCCTCCCATGTCCGGTGGAGCAACCAGCTTCGTAGCGGCGCTGTCCTGCTCCGCGCTCCGCTCGTCCCGGCAGCGGACACCTCCGATCTGGTGCAGGATCTCGCCGAACTGGATGGCTGGGCCGAGCGTGCCCGCGTCATCGCGCGGGATCTCGCCGCGAGTCCGGCCTCCGGGCTGCCGAAGGCCCTGGAGCTTGCGGAGCGGCTGGGGAGCGTTCTCCGCCCGATGGGCGGCGGTGACACGATCACGCTGCTGGAGGTGCTGGCGACGGTCGCCGCGGTGGACTTGTCCGTCGCGCGGGTGATCGAGCCGCACCTTGACGCCCTCGCCATCCTCCAGCAGGCGCGCGACGCCATGGAACGGCCGGTCACGCCGCCGCGCGGGAGCCGGTGGGGAGTGTTCGCCGCCGAGTCTCCCAAGGCGCAGCTCCGCGCCACCAGAGGCCCGCAGGGATGGACGCTGTCCGGCCGCAAGCTCTGGTGTTCGCTGGCGGGCTCGCTCACCCACGCGATCGTGACCGCCCAGGCCGACGACGGCGCGCAGCGGGCCTTCGCCGTCGATCTCAGCGCCCCGGGCGTTCGGGTGGAGGAGCCCATCTGGCCGTCCCGTGGGCTCGCGGCCATCGCGACCGGGCCGGTCAGCTTCACGAACGTCGTCGTGCACCCCGTGGGCGGACCGAACTGGTACCAGGAGCGCGCGGGCCTCTCCTGGGGCCGCGTCGCGGTGGCGGCATGCTGGTACGGCGGCGCCGTCGGCGTCGCACGCAGGCTCACCGAGGCTGCACGGCAGGGGGAGTTCGACCAGATCGGGCGCATGCAACTCGGCGAACTCGACGTGCTGCTGCACTACGGCCGGGCCGTGCTGGCCGAGGCCGCCGCGCAGATCGACGCGGGCGCCGCGATCGGGATCGACAGTCAGGTCCTGGCGCTGCGGGTGCGCGCCACCGTGGCGCGGCTCGTGGACGGTGTCATGTTCCAGGCGAGCCGGGCACTGGGACCCGCACCGCTCGCCCTGGAGAAGGAGCACTCCCGCCGCGTCGCCGACCTGGCGGTCTACGTCCGTCAGGAGCACGGGGCGCGGGACGCAGCCGCGCTGGGCGAGATTCTGGAAGGCCAGGGCGCAGGCCACTGAGTCGCGGCTCAGCCCGCTGCCGCCGTGGTGGCGTCAGGCGGGCAGGGCGGCATGGGCCTCCGCCAGCTTCTTGATCGTGTGCAGCATCCGCCAGCTCATGACGGCACTCGCCACGCTCGTGAGCTCGACCACCGCGCGCACGCCCTGGGAGTGCGTGTCGTAGCGTTCCCGCACATGAAGCCGCGTGGACGGGTGGCCGTTGGAGTCCGGCAAGGCGGAGAGCACGAACGCCCACGTGAACTCGACACCCATGTCCTTCTCCGGGACCTGGTCCCCGACGCTCGATGCCACCAGGGCGTGGCCGGGCTCGACCAGCGCCACCCGCAACCGGACCTCCGGATGCAGGGGGAAGGGATCTCCGACCCGGGGGTGCTGCCACTCGGGAACGATCCGGTCCGCGTTCCTGATCCCGCACCCCAGGGCGTTCTCGACGCACTCGAACGAGTAGAACCCGGCCTTGTCCTGGCCGAGCTGGGCGATCCACGGCCATAGCTGCGCGGGCGGCACGTTCACGGTGATCGCGCGGTCATTCTGGACGTCGGCATGCGGGAGCAACCTATCCCCGGGCAGCGGGCGGCGTGCCTCGGCCGGGCTCACGTTCAGGGCGCGGTGCGTCCCGGTGAGCACGAAGGCGGTGGCCGCGGTGCCGGCCGCGACAAGCGGTGCGGCTGCGACGGCGAGCAGGAGTGAGGGGCATCTGGTCATGAGCCCATCCTCCCGCCGCCGGGTGCGGCGCCGGAAGGGTAGGAGGTCCGGGGACCCGGGTGTGACGGGAGGCGCATCGGTGCGGAGTTGAGGCTGACCGCGGCGATGGTGCTAAACTGATCTCCGCCTTGGGGCTATGGCGCAGTTGGTAGCGCGTCTCGTTCGCAATGAGAAGGTCAGGGGTTCGAATCCCCTTAGCTCCACCATTTCCGGATGTCACGGTCGTTGCCGGTGTCCAGTGGCGGTGCCACACCTGGACGTGGATCTGCCGCTCTCTGGAGAGGCCCGCGGCACTAGACTGGGCCGGGCTGCCGGGCGGCAGCGGAACCTTAAGGCTAGCGAGGCACGATGGACTGGCTGCACGCCGTCATCCTGGGCGTCGTGGAGGGCGTCACCGAGTTCCTCCCGATCTCCAGCACCGGACATCTCACCATCGTCGAGAAGCTGCTGGGGTATCAGGTCGACGCCCCGGAGATCACGGCGTTCACGGCGGTGATCCAGATCGGTGCGATCCTGGCGGCCGTCATCTACTTCTGGAAGGACATCGTCCGTCTGGCCTCGGGGTGGGCCCGTGGGGTGGCGGACGCGTCGCGCCGCGACGATCCCGACTACCGCATGGGCTGGAACGTCATCATCGGTTCGCTGCCGATCGCTGTCGTCGGGCTCGCCCTGCGGGATGTCATCGAGGGACCGTTCCGCAGCCTCTGGGTGGTGGTCGCGGGTCTCATCGGATGGAGCGCGGTTCTCTGGATCGCCGACCGGAAGGGGACTCTGGAACGCGGCGAGGGCACGGTCACGTGGCGGGATGCCCTGGTCATCGGGTCGGTCCAGTGCTTCGCGCTCATCCCCGGCGTCTCCCGTTCGGGTGCCACGATCTCCGCCGCCCTGCTCCGCGGCATCGACCGGGTCACGGCCACCCGGCTGAGCTTCTTCTTCGGGATCCCGGCGCTGGCGGCCGCGGGGACGTTGCAGGCCGCAACCCAGGCGGGCCAGATCTCGTCGACCGTCGGGTGGACGCCGGTGATGATCGGCACGGTGGTTTCCTTCGTCGTCGGGTACGCCTCGATTGCCTGGCTGCTGCGCTTCGTGGCGTCCAACAAGTTCACCGCCTTCGTGGTGTACCGCGTGGCCGTGGGGCTCCTGATCGCGGGGCTGCTGCTGGCCGGGGTGGTCGAGGCGGTGTAGCCTCCGGCGAGGCGGGCCGTCTCACTCGCTCTCGACGGCTTCCAGGTCGTGTTCGGCGAGTTCCCGGAACGCGTCGGGCGCCCCACCCGCACGGCGGAGCATCGCCGGCAGGTACCCGACGGCGTCGCGCCCGAAACGCGCCCGCGCCGCGTCCATGGAGGCGTCCAGGGCGAGTCGGGCGGCGCCGGTGGGGGAGCCGGGCCGGAGCGGATCCTCCGGTTCCAGGGGGAGCTCAAGCTGGATGAGCTGCTGGGGCGTCAGGTTCGACACCGAGATCGCGAGCAGGCTGATCTCGGCGCCGCCGTGCTCCGTGATGGCCTGCCAGGCGAGCCGTTCGGCCACCTCGGTGAGCGTGAGCGTGGTCGCGATCGGAGCGGCCAGGGTGTGTGACCGGGTCACCGCCCGCATGTCCGCGAACCGAACCCGCACCGTGACGGTCCGGCCAGCCCTCCCCTTCGCGCGAAGGCGCGTCGCGATACGCTCAGCCAGGTGTCCGAGGACCGACCGCACCAGGTCGGGGGTGGGACGTCGTCGGCCGAGGGCCGACTGGGCGCCGACCGAGCGCGACCGGGACGACGACGCCACCCGCCGCGGGTCGTCGTTCAGGGCGAGAGCCGTGAGCTTTTCGCCGACGGCACGTCCGAGGATCCGCTGCAGCGCGGCCCCCGGAGTGCGGGCGAGATCGCCAATGGTGTGGATGCCGAGATTCGCGAGCCGAGCCTCGGCAACCGGCCCGACGCCCCACATCAGACGCACGGGGAGCGGGTCGAGGAAGGCGCGCTCGTCGTCCGGCTCCACGACAACCAGGCCGTCCGGCTTGGCAACCTGGGAGGCCACCTTCGCCAGGTGCTTGGTCCGGGCCGCCCCCACCGAGATGGGGAGGCCGACCTCGCGGCGGACACGGGCCCGGAGACTGGCGCCGATGACGCCGGGCGGGCCGAACAGGTGGACCGCGCCGGCGACGTCGAGGAAGGCCTCGTCGATCGAGATCCGCTGGATGGCGGGGGTGAAGTCACCGAGGATGTCCATGACATGGTCGGAGATCCGCTGGTACTGGTCGAAGTGGCCGCGGACGAAGACCAGGTCAGGGCAGAGCCGGGCGGCACGCCATCCAGGCATCCCTCCCTGCACGCCGTACCTCTTGGCCTCATAGGACGCGGCCAGAACCACCCCGCCGTGCGCGCTGCCTCCGACCGCCAGCGGCCGGCCCATCAGCTCTGGGTGCAGCAGTTGCTCGACCGAGGCGTAGAACGCATCGAGATCGGCGTGCAGAATGGTGGGCCCGCCGGACACGACCCCAGTCTACTGGAACAGGTGTTCGAATGGAACGTCCGGTGAGTCGTATTCGTCATCCCCACGCTGGGAGAGTCTCTCCAGGTTGTCCGCCACCGTCCCCAGGTCACAGCGCCGCAAGGCCTCGGCCGCGCTGGTCACCAGGGCCCGTTGCCAGGCGAGCGCGTTCTCGAGGGCCGCGAGGCGCAGGCGCAGCTCAAGAGGCTCGGTGCCGCACCACTCGTGGAGGATGGCCGTCACCGGCCCCGCCGGCTCCTGGGTTCGCAGTTCCCGCGAGCGTGGATCGATGAGGAGCCGGCGCTCCCGGGACAAGAGCTCGGTGTGCATTGTCCCGGGGTGGGCGGCGCACGCCGCCTGGGCGATGCGCACGAGGACGTCCGCTCTCACCAGCAGCCCGTCCTCCGTGTCCAGCGAATCGCTCTCGGGCACGAGGTCCGCGAGAGGGACCCGGCACTGGCTCGCCACCGCGTCCGGGTCGCGGATGACCACGCTCCCGCCCGGCCACTCGGGAAGGTCGATCACCCCGTGGGGCATCACGCGCGCGAGTGCCACCAGTGCCGCCGTGTCCTCCGGGCGCCGGAAGCGGTGCGAGGCCACCAGCTCGCGGCGCTTCGCATCGAGAGCGTCGATGGCCGCGACCTCCTCCCACGGACCCTTGAGGCGGCGCAGGCCCACCACCTGCCGCTGGCCCGCCCGTGCACCGTCAAGGTGCTCGATCTCCATCTGGACGGTCCGTGCCGTCCGGCGTTCGCCCACGATGCGGACCCTGCGCGAGGGTCCGTCATCCTGTGCCCGGTAGATCCACTCCCGTCCCGGGGTCATCACAGCCGCAGCCGTCACCTGTTCCGTGGGCTGTTCCGTCGCGGTCGTTGTGGTCATGACGGGTACCTCCATCCCTCGAAGCTGTGGTCCGAGTCTGGAGTGCGTCCGCCGGCTGAGCGCGCCGCACCGCTCGCGGCTGTGGATGGATGAGCGCTGGCGCCGCCTGTGGACAGCGGCCCGGTCAGAGGGGCAGGGCACCCTTCCGCGGGTCACCGAGGGGCACCGGGCTCAGCAGGTACATGTCGGTGGGCGCGGAACGCAGCCCGGAGCTCAGCTGTCCGAGGCGGGCGATCGCCGGGCCCGCCAGGTGCGCCTCGAGGTCGGCCCGGGTGCTCCATCGCTCGACCATCACCACGGTGTCGCCGTCCTCGGCCACGTGCGCGGCGTACAGCTCGCATCCCGGCTCCTCGTGGACCAGCGGCGAGACCTCGCGGAAGGCCTCGAGCTGGGCGGGGCCCATGCCCGGCCTGACATGGATCACGGCGACCACGGTGACGGCTGCGGACATGACGGGCACCTGCCTCTCTTCCCGAACCATTACCGTAGCGCCATGATGGTCACTCCCGGGCGCGAGTGGTGGCGCGACGCCGTGGTGTACCAGGTCTACCCGCGATCCTTCGCCGACTCGGACGGCGACGGCGAGGGCGACCTCCGCGGCGTCGTCGCGCACCTTGACCACCTCGTCAGCCTCGGGGTGGACGCGCTGTGGCTGAACCCCTTCTACCGCTCCCCGGGCGTCGACGGTGGCTACGACATCGCCGACCACTGCGACGTCGACCCGCGCTACGGGA
>JALHDK010000086.1:9948-14918 GCA_022838965.1 Actinomycetales bacterium
GCCGACGTCGATGCCCTCGTCGCCGCGGCGCACGCCCGCGGCCTCCGGGTGATCGTCGACGTCGTCCCCAACCACGTCTCCGACGCCCACCCCTGGTTCCGGGAGGCGCTGGCCGCCGGCCCCGGCTCGCCGGAGCGGGCCCGTTTCCACTTCCGCCCCGGCCGCGGCGAAACCGGCGCCGAGCCACCCACCAACTGGCGGAGCGTCTTCGGCGGGCCGTCGTGGACGCGCGTCACCGAGGCGGACGGTGAGCCGGGGGAGTGGTACTACCACCTGTTCGCGCCCGAGCAGCCCGACCTCAACTGGGGGAATCCGGACGTGCTCGCCGAGTTCGCGCGCGTGCTCCGCTTCTGGCTGGACCGGGGCGTGGACGGCTTCCGCATCGACGTCGCGGACGCACTCATCAAGGACACCTCCTGGCCGGACACTCCGGGCGGCTGGCCCGTCATCCCCAAGGACGCGGCCTCCCCGGTGCACGGGATCTACCGGGCCCTGCGCCGCGTCCTGGACGTGTACCCCGGGGACCGCATGGCCGTGGTGGAGACGGGCGCGCCGGACGACGTCGTGGCCCTGTTCCTCCGCCCGGACGAGATGCACCTCGCATTCAACCTGCGATTCGCGAAGGCGCCGTGGAACGCGGCCGCACTCCGTGCCGCGATCGCAGAGTCCCTCGCAGCCACCGCAGCGGTGGGCGCACCCGTCACCTGGGTCCTCGACAACCACGACAACCCCCGCTCGGTGACGCGCTACGCCGCGGACCTCCGGATGGAGGGCGACTACGCGCCGTCCTCCCTCGGGGGCGACGGCGTGGTGGATCTCTCCCGCGGACTGCGCCGCGCGCGGGCCGCCGCCCTCCTCATGCTCGCGCTGCCCGGTGCCGCCTACCTGTACCAGGGCCAGGAACTCGGCCTGCCCAACGTCGACGACCTGCCCGACGACGTCCTCCAGGATCCCGTGTTCCGCCGCAGCGGCGGCGCGGAGCGTGGGCGCGACGGGTGCCGTGTGCCGCTGCCATGGTCCGGTGACGGGCCGCCGTTTGGGTTCTCGTCCGACGGCGTGCGGGCCTGGCTGCCCCAGCCGCCGGAGTGGCGGGACCTCACCGTGGCCGCCCAGGAGGCGGATCCCACCTCGACGTTGTGGCTCCACCGCCGGGCTCTCGCGCTCCGCCGTGCCGAGCCGAGCCTGCGCGCGGGGAGTGTCGGCTGGCTGGAGCCGGCCAGCCCGGGGGAGGACGCGCTCCGGCTGCGGCGGACTGCCGACGGCGGGCGGCCACTCGTCGTCGTCGTCAACGTCGGGACGTCCCCGGTGCCGCTGCCGGCCGGGGAGGTGCTGCTTGCCAGCACGCCCGCTCCGGTGCGCGGCGAGCTGCCGGGGGAGGCGACGGCGATCGTCGCCCCGCGCCCGGAGGACTGACTCACGGCACGGTCCGGTGGGTAGAATTCGACAAGCCTGGAGCGGACAACTGCCCGGCCAGTTCACGACCTGGAGGCGCGTCATGCGCAAGCGACAGATTCCCACCCAGCCCGGTGACACGCCCCACGGCGAGGAATGGCTGGACCTCGAGAGCATCGCGGAGGTCGAGATCACCTCGGAGGACCCGGACCACCCCATCGAGGGAGCGCTGGTCGCGGAGACCGGGTGGCGTGCCTCCGGGCCCGGGGAACAGACGATCAGGCTCGTCTTCCCGGAACCCCAGCGGATCCGCCTGATCCACCTCGACTTCGTCGAGCCGGACATCGCGCGGACGCAGGAGTACGTGGTGCGGTGGTCCGGCGACCGCGGGAAGACCTTCGCGGACGTGGTGCGCCAGCAGTGGAACTTCAGCCCCGGGGAGGGGAGCCGTCAGACGGAGGACCACCGTGTCGAACTCCCGGCGGTCACGGAACTGGAGTTGATCATCGTCCCGGACATCAGTGGGGGCACAGCCAGAGCCTCTCTGGCGCAGCTCCGCCTGGCCTGAACCGATGGCACCGCCGGACCACACGGCAGGGCCGGGTCCCTGGGACGGAGGGCCGAGGAGCAGGGACGGCAGTGTCCACGTCACCGACGAGCGCGTCAACGCGATGTCCCACCTCGTGGCCGCGTGTCTCGCGCTGCTCGGGGCCGCCCTGCTGGTCAGCCAGGCGGTCGTGCAGGGCGATCCGTGGAAGATCGTGGGACTGAGTGTGTACTCGCTCTCGCTCGTGTCCCTCTTCGTGTTCAGCACCCTGCATCACGCCCTCGACCGTGGCCCGCGCTTCAACGAGGTCATGCGGACCTTCGACTACATCGCGGTCTTCCTGCTCATCGCCGGAACGATCACGCCCCTGGTCCTGGTGCTGTTCAGGAACGTGGTCGGCGGGGCCGTGCTCGGTGTGGTGTGGGCCATCTCGGTGTTCGGCATCGTCCTGCGCTCCGTGTACACCAGCCTGCCGAAGTACGTCACGAACACCCTGTACATCACGCTCGGCTGGCTGCCGGTGGTGCTGGTCTTCGCGGACGTCACGCTTCCGCTGGGGGCTCTGGCCCTCCTGGCGGCAGGCGGGCTGATCTACAGCGCCGGGTTCGCGGTGTTCGTGCTCGAGCGGCCGAATCCGTTCCCGGGGGTGTTCGGATTTCACGAGATCTGGCACCTGCTCGTGATGCTGGGTGCCCTGTTCCACTTCCTGCTGATGTACCGCTACGTGCTGCCGGCCTGACGGGGTGAGGCGCGCGGGTGGCGCGATGCCGCTCGGCGTGGGGGACTGCTGGGCGGGGAGGTGAGATTGGATCCTGTGGTGATCCAGCCTCACCTCCCCGGGGCTACCTCGCCCATGGCGCCACCGGCCGACACGCCCGACACCTCGCCCGCGTGATCTGACCGCGAGTCCCCGCGGGTGCACCCCATAAGCAATTGACGCGGCCGCCCTGGCGCGGCATTCTCAGGGTCCACCCCGACTCCGTGAGGAGGTGCCCATTCCCCGCGCGTTCCGTCCGTTCGCGATCCGCGACTACCGCGTGCTCGCGTCCGCGCTCGCGATCAGCGTCTTCGGGCACGGGCTGTGGGCCGTGGCGATGGTCTACCAGGTGAAGGCGCTCGGCGGCGGTCCGGTGGAACTCTCAGTGGTGGCCACGGCGACCTCCGTCGGCATCCTGCTGTTCGTCCTGCTCGGCGGCATCGTGGCGGATCGCGTACCCGGCCGCAGGGTCCTCATCCTGGTGGAGACGGCCACGCTGCTGACCGTGGCGACGGTCGCCACGCTCGCCCTTGGCGGGTGGCTGCGGCTCTTCCCGACGAGATGCTCCTCGCTGCGAACGGAGTCGAGGGCACGATGCGGCCGGTGCTGCAGCAGGCGGCGGGCCCGGCCGCCGCGGGTGCGCTGGTGGCAGCCCTCAGCCCCGGCCATGCGATCGCGATCATGGCGGCCTGCCATCTGATCGCGACGTGGATCCTGACCACGCTCAGCCGCGACGCCGCTGGCGGCGGGTCGGACACCGCGCCCGACCCCCGCGCTGCTCCCGACGCCGACGCGGCGGCCCCGCCGTCGGCCGCCCTGCCCTCGGCCCGCGCTGCCCTCGCTGGCATCCTGGCAGAACTTCGGGAAGGCGTCGCCTACACCGCGCGCACACCGTGGCTCAAGTGGACGCTGCTGTTCGCGGTGGTCTGGGTGTTCCTGTTCATCGGGCCGATCGAGGTGCTGTTGCCGTTCGCGGTCGCGGACCAGCTCGGCGGGGACGCGCGCACTTTTGGCTTCATCCTCGCGTTCTTCGGGGCGGGTGGGGCGATCGGGTCCTTCGCGACGGCGTCGGTGCGCCTGCCGCGCCGGTACCTCACCCTGATGATGGCGGCGTGGGCGATCGGCGGGATGCCGCTCGCGGCGGTGGGTGCGCTCACCGCGTTCTGGCAGATGGCGCTCGTGATGTTCGTGGTGGGCCTGACCGGGGGGATGGGCAGGTGCTGTGGGGGACCATGTTGCAGCGGCGGGTGCCGCGCCACATGCTGGGGCGAGTCTCCTCTCTGGACTTCTTCGTCTCGCTGCTGCTCATGCCCGTCTCCATGGCGGCCGCGGGACCGCTCGGTGCGCTCGTGCCGATCGGGGTGGTCTTCCTCGTGGCCGGGCTCGCGTCGCCGGTGATCGGCCTGGTGGCGTGGCTAGCCGCGGGCATGGCGCACGACGAGATCGCCAACCCGCTGCGCGAGCCGGCCATCCCGGCGGCGAACGAGCGGGACCACCTGTGACCCTTGTCACAACGCCGGCGCAGGCTTACCCTTGCCCCTTCCGATGGCCCGAGGGTCGGGTCATCGGGGGCAGGAGGCCACCATGCTGTCCGACTTCACTCCCATGCCCACCCTCGCCGTGAAGGACCTCGCGGCCGCGCGGGCGTTCTACGAAGGCGTGCTCGGCTTCGCTCCCACCGGGGACGGGGCCGAGATGGTCCTGTACTCGTCCGGGGCGGGCCAGTTCCTGGTCTACCCCTCGTCCTTCGCGGGGACCAACAAGGCGACGTACATGGCGTTCCAGGTACCTGCGGACGCGTTCGATTCCCAGGTGGAGTCCCTCCGCTCCCAGGGAATCGAGTTCCAGACCTTCGACTACCCGGGCATCACCTGGACGGAGGGGATCGCCGACATGGGCGGCCAGCGCGCCGTATGGTTCGCGGACCCCGACGGCAACATCCTCAACCTCGAGACACCTGCCTGACCTCCGTCAGTTGCCGCAGGGCGCGACGTTCCGCCAGTTCAGCACCGTGTCGTTGACCGTCTGCGTGCCTGTGGCGCCGTGGGACAGCGTGAGGAGGCGGTTCCCCACCTCCCCGCAGCTGTTGTCCTTCTCCACGTAGTCCCACGATCCGAGGGCGTACTTGTACTCGATGGCGGTGGACTCCTTGCCGGTGAGCGTGATGGTCCAGTGGGTGGCGTCCATTCTGGTCAGAACCGTGCCCCCGGGATTCCACTCGGGCAGGCCACCGTCGAGGCGGTTGAGTGAACCCGCGATGTGCACCGATCGTCC
>JALHDK010000389.1 GCA_022838965.1 Actinomycetales bacterium
TACGGCATAATTGTCTCCTATCATTAATATTATATCACTCCGTAATCCGACAGGAACACTCCTGTAACACCCTGCGGTGTTATAAGGTCCGTGTATCTCCTGCCTGCTCCGCCATTCCAAAACCAACTTCTCTCATCGTCCGTATAGACTCTCCGTGCAATGAATGCTTCATCAATTATTCCGTCTGTATAAGATACGGCATCCGGAACGTCAACACCGTTCACCTTCGTTGTATATGAGTCTATCGCACCGGGATAGGATGTAGTCATGCGAGCTGCCCTCCTTGAATCTGCTTAAAAATTCTATGCAGAAGATCCTCATACCATCTGCGGATCGCCCACCAGATTACCTGTCCGTTAACTCTATAAATGTAGGAAACAACGACAATGCCTGATCCACCGGCTCCGCCGAAGTAAGAAGGCCCATACGACGCACCGCCTCCTCCTCCACCTCCACCGGTATTGGCAACACCGGGTGAGCCAACTGTGTTTGCCCCTCCATTTCCTCCCCCGTCACGACCTTTGGTCCTACCTCCATCCAGCATGGAACCTCCACCTCCGCCGCCACCGTACTTTACAACCGTGCCGGTGATGTCAATCGAGATTCCCTCTCCACCAGTTATCTCATCTGCTACAGTCCCAGTGTGACCAACTCCACCGGCTCCCCCTCCTCCTCCACCCCAGCCTTTAGAGCTATCAGCTCCCCAGCCCCCGTTGCAGGAGATCCTCATACCATCTACCCACCCCCACAGTGTTCCGGTCCCGCCTGGATGACTGAAAGCTGCCCCTCCACCTCCAGTGGGACCTGATTGTCCATCACCGGTACTCCAGCCAGGTCCGCACCCGCCGCCGCCACCACCTAGCGCCGTCCTTCCATTAAAGGTGGAACTTCCTCCCTGTTTTGGAGTATAGTCAGGCAATGCACCGGCTCCAACAACTACCGATTTCGCTCCGGGTGTCAAAGGTTCTGCCGAATAATATTTATAACCCCCGCCTCCACCGCCGCCTCCACCTCCACCCTTACCAGGCTCGCCTCCTAAACCGCCGGCTCCTCCACCCCCTAGTAGAAAGACCCTAGCATTTCCGCCGGAAACGACTGTGAGCGTTCCGTTGGCTTTGAATGTGTGAATGCGATAAAGTCCGCTAACAGTAATTATGCCACCTGTACAGTATGTCATTCTGCTCTACTCCATTTGAATTCTATGAACAGCCCAAGTGCTGGTGTGGTGTGGACAGCATCAATGTCCACGGCTATAATGTCACCGGTTGATACATCGTCATTAGACGTATTAATTACGGCCGTGCCGTCATCCACGAGTGATCCACTCGCGAATGTTAATTTGGTGGACAATAGGTCAAGAGAGCGCGAGGAATTCCGTATCTGGACTGCCATGGTACCGGTAGT
>JALHDK010000087.1 GCA_022838965.1 Actinomycetales bacterium
GCGACTCGAGTTCCTCGGGGACGCGGTGCTCGGCCTCGTCGTGACCGAGTACCTCTTCCACACCCATCCGGACGTCTCGGAGGGGGAGCTCGCCAAGATGCGTTCCGCGGTGGTGTCCCAGCGGGCGCTCGCGGGCATCGCACGGTCGCTCGGCCTGGGGGAGTTCATTCTCCTCGGGCGCGGCGAGCTGGTCACCGGCGGCCGGGACAAGGACTCCATCCTCTCCGACACGGTGGAGGCGCTGATCGGAGCCGCCTACCTGTGCCACGGACTGGAGCCCACCCGGGTGATGGTCGAGCGCCTCTGTGCGCCGGTGCTGCACAACGCCCAGCGGCTCTCGGCAGGCCTCGACTGGAAGACGTCCCTGCAGGAGCTGGCGGCCGTGCACGGGCTGCCCGCACCGGAGTACCAGGTCGAGGCCTCGGGTCCGGACCACGATCGCTGGTTCGTGGCCACCGCCACCGTGGGACAGTTCGTCCGCACCGGGGAGGGGTCCTCCAAGAAGGTCGCGGAGCACGGGGCGGCCGAGGCCGCCTTCGAGGCGATCACCGCAGCGTTCGGATCCGATGCCTGAGCTTCCCGAGGTGGAGACGATCCGCCTGGGCCTGGTCACCCACCTCCTTGGTCGCCGCATCCGCGGGATCGACCTGCTCTCGGCGCGGGCGGCGCGCCGGATCGCACGTCCCGGGGAACTCGGCTGGTTCGTCGGCCGTCAGGTCCTCGAGGTCGCGCGTCGCGGCAAGTTCCTGTGGGTCGTGGCCGAGGACGTGCCCCGCGCCCTTGTGCTGCACCTCGGCATGTCGGGGCAGCTGCTCTTCCACGCGGCCAGGCCCGCCGAGCTCCCGCGCCACACCGGCGCCGTCGTCCACCTCGACCGGGGCGAGCTGATCTTCGTGGACCAACGGACCTTCGGCTACGTGGACGTCGTGCCGTGGATCCCCACTCCGGACGGACAGCCGGCCGGGCTCGGGACCGATCGGGCCCTCCTGCCCGCGACGATCTCGCACATCGCACGCGATCCCCTGGACCCGAACCTGGACCTGCCGGGTGCCGCGGAGCGGATGCACCGCACCACCAGCGCGATCAAGCGTGTGCTGCTCGATCAGCGACACGTCTCCGGGGTGGGCAACATCTACGCCGACGAGACGCTCTGGCACGCCCGGCTGCACCCGGAGCGATCGGCCGCCAGCCTGCCGCCGCACCGGCTCGAACGGCTCATCCGCACGGCGGCGGAGGTCATGGCCGAGGCGGTCCGGGCGGGGGGCACCAGTTTCGATGCGCTCTACGTCGACACCATGGGCCAGACCGGTTATTTCGCGCGCCAGCTGCGCGCCTACGGGCGCACCGGCCAGCCCTGCGCGCGATGCGGTACCCTGATCGAACGGCAGGTGATCGGGGGCAGATCCGCGCACCTGTGCCCGCGCTGCCAGGGCGCCACAAGCGACAAGCCGAGAATCGAACGGATAGGCTCAGGCCAGTGAACAGCTCACCAGTCGACCGCGCACGCGAGATCCGCGTGATGATTGTTGACGACCACGAGATCGTCCGGCGGGGTATCGCGGAGATCGTGGACCGCTCCGAGGGTCTTGTTGTGGTCGCGGAGGCCGGCACCGTGGCGGAGGCGCTGCGCCGGGCCGAACTGGTGCGCCCCGAGGTCGTCCTCATCGACCTCCAGCTGCCCGACGGCACCGGCATCGACATCATCACCGCCCTCCGCACCTCGCTGCCCCAGACCCACTCGGTGGTGCTGACGTCGTTCGATGACGACGACGCCCTCTCTGAGGCACTGCACGCCGGCGCCCGGGCCTTCCTGCTGAAGACGGTGCGTGGCGCGGAGATCGCCGACGTCATCAAGTCGGTGGCCGCGGGCCGCACCCTGCTCGACGAGCGGACCGTCACCCGCCGCAGGGCGGACCACGCCGACCCCACGGCCCACCTCACGCCCTCCGAGCGGCGCGTCCTCGAACTCATCGGTGACGGCCTGTCCAACCGGGAGATCGGCGAACGGTTGGGGGTCGCCGAGAAGACCGTCAAGAACCACATCACCTCGCTGCTGGCCAAGATGGGCCTGCAGCGCCGCACCCAGGCCGCCGCATGGGTCGCCGGCCAGCGCGCCTCGAGCTGGCGGCAGTAGCGTCAGGGCAACGGCACCTCCCACACGAGCAGGGTGCCCCGCTGCCGGGCATCCTCGGCGAGGTCGCACCGCCCCCCGTGCCGGCGGGCCCGCGCCGCGAGATTGGCGAGGCCGGAGCGGCGCGCCACCTCGGGGTCCGCTCCGACGCCGTCGTCCTCCACCTCCACACGGACCGAGCCGCGCGGACCGCGGCCCTGCACCGTGACCCGCACCTGCACGCTCGTCGCGCGCGCGTGGCGTGCGGCATTCGACAGTCCCTCGCGCACCACGGCGACGACGTCGTCCGCGACGTCGGCACCGACACGTGACTCCAGCTCGTCCACGAGGGACTCGTTCTCCGGGTCCGCGTCGATGATCGCGTCCTCGAGACGGATGACGAGCGACGGCGCGAACCCGAGCGCCGTTCGGCCGATCGACGTCTCTCGACGCAGGCGTTCCACGAGCACGACGGCGTCGTCGGGTTCGCGCAGCGAGTGCACGATGGCGCGGATCTGACGGACGGAGTCGTCGACCGCGCCGAGGCTCTGCTCGACGACACCGGCGAGGTCGTCCTCGCCCCGCTCGAGGAGGCGCCGTCGTGCGGCGTTGAGCTGCATGCCGGCTGCGAAGAGCTGCTGGATCGCGAGATCGTGCAGGTCGCGCCCGATCCGCTGTCGTTCCGCCAGGAGCGAGGCCACGTCCTTGGCGTGGCGGGCGGCCGCGAGCTCGAGCGCCAGCGCGGCCTGCTTGGCGAGGCCCTCGGCCATCATCAGGTCGGACTGTTCGAACTCCGGGCGGCCGGGGCGGCGCAAGAGGATGATGACGCCGCGGCCGGTCCCCCGGACCACCATCGGGGCGTACATGGCGGGACCGAAGGAGCGGAGTTGCGGAACCCGCATCGGATTCGCCTTCTCGAGGGAGTCGACGATCACGCCGACTCCCTCGCGCAACACGGTCAGGGCCCGGCCCTCCGGGGGGAACTCCACGCCCACCAGCGAGGCGGCGAGGTCGCCGTCGGCGATCTCGCACGCCCAGGAGTCGCCGACGGACGGCAGGACGATGACGCAGGTGTCCGCCTCGGCCACGTCCCGGACCTGCTGCGCGATGAGCGGGAGCACCTCCTCCTCGTCCGTCCCCTCCAGGAGGGTGGTGGTGATCAGCTGGCTGACCTCCAGCCAGCGTTCCCGCGCCCGGGCCTGGCCGTACATGCGGGAGTTGGCGATGGCCACTCCCGCAGCCTTCGCGAGCAGGTCGACGGTCACCACGTCGTCCGCGGTGAAGCCGCCCTCCTTGTCGGCGAGGTAGATGCGTCCGAAGACCTGCTCGTTGATCCGCAGGGGCAGTCCGAGGAAGGAACGCATCGGCGGGTGACCCTCGGGCCAGCCACCGAAGCTCGGGTGGGTGGCGATGTCCTCGAGGACCAGGGCGCCGTGTGTGGGGATCTCGGCGAGCACGCCCCGGCCGCGGGGCGGGTGGCCGAGCCGGCGCTGCGTCTCGGCGTCGACGCCGTGGTGCACGAACAGGACGGTGTCCCCCCGGTGATCGAGCACCGCCAGGGCGGCGTAGCGCGCCCCGCTGATCTCGGCGGCGGTATCCACGAACTGTTGCAGCACCACGGGAAGATCGAGGCGGCTGGTCAACTCCAGCGCGGCGGCGAGCAGCTGCTCATTCATGGCAGGACCCTAACCGACCCGCTGCCGCGCGCCAGGTGGCGTCGAGGTGCCGGCCCGGACGACTCCGACGCCGTCGGGGCCCCGGTCAAGCAGCAGCACCTCGTCGGCGCCCTCCAGCGCCCCGATGTGGTGGGTGACGACAACCACGCCCCTGCCCGGATCGCGATGGGGGAGATCCAGCAGTCCGCGCATGAGCTCGTCGGCGGTCTCGCTGTCGAGGTGCTCGGCGGGTTCGTCGATGAGCAGCAGGGGTGCCGGCGAGGCGAGCGCCCGGGCGAGGAGGAGCCGGCGGCGCTCCCCGCCCGAGATGTCCGTGCCGCCCGAGCCCAGGAGGGTGTCGAGCCCGTCGGGGAGGGCGGCCAGCCAGTCGCCCAGACCGCACCGGGCCAGGAGGTCGGTGGCCTCCGCCGGAGTCACGTCGCCGCGCGCCACCCGGATGTTCTCGAGGACCGTGGTTGCGAAGATGTGGGCGTCCTCCGCCGTCATCGTGACGTACCCGGTGACCGAGGCGCGGGTGGCCGTGGCGACGTCGATGCCGCCGAGCCGGACGCTGCCGTCGCGGGCCGGGAGGAGGCCGGCGAGCGTGGCGAGGACCGTCGTCTTGCCGACGCCGCTCGGGCCGATCACGGCGACCGACCTCCCGGTGCGCACCGTGAGGTCGATCCCGGTGGCGACGATGGGCCCGTCGGGCCAGCCGACCGCGATGTTGCGTGCCTCGAGGACGGGTGGCGACCCGGCGGGCACGGTGGCGGTGCGCATGGTACCGACCGTGTCCAGGAGCGCCATCACCCGCTGTGCGGCGCCTGCCGAGCGGACCAGCTGGACGGCCGCGGCGCCGAGGGCGGCGGTCGCCTCGAAGGCCGCGAGGGGCGTGAGGACCACGACGGCGAGTTCCACCGGCGAGAGCCCGCCGGTGCGGACGGCCGGCACACCGATGAGGATGGCACCCAGCACGGCGACTGCCATGGCGCCGACATCGGCGCCGGCGGCGAGGGCGGCCGGCCGGGCCGCCCTGTCCTGGGAGCGCGCCAGCTGCTCCTCCTGGGAGCGCAGATGGGAGCGGAGGGCCCCCAGACGTCCCCAGACCGCCAGCTCGGCGCCACTCTCGACCATGGTGAGCGCCGTGGCGGAGATCGCGGCGCGGGCGTCACCCACGGCGTGTTCGGCGGCACGGGCGGCCCGGGCCTGGAGGGAGGGCCCGAGCGTGCCGGCCACGGCGAGGCAGAGCGCCAGGAGCAGCCCCGACGGCGGCGACAGCCACCCCACGAGCGCCACGGTGGCGGTTCCCACGACGACGGCGACGCCCGCGGGGAGGAGGGCCCGCACCACCAGGTCTCCCACCGCGTCGACGTCGGCGCCGGTCCGCACGAGCAGGTCGCCCCGGGGGAGGGCGGCCACCACCTCGACCGGGGAGTCGGCCAGCCGCAGGTAGACCTGTTCACGCAGCACGGCCATGCCCCGGAGAGCGACGTCGTGGGACACCAGGCGCTCGACGTACCGCAGGACCGAGCGGCTGACGCCGAAGAAGCGGACCCCGACCGCGGCCACGGTGAGATCGAGCACGGGGGGCATCTGCGAGGCGCGGGCGATCAGCCAGGCCGAGGTGGCCGTGAGCCCGACCGAGGCGCCCAACCCCAGGGAACCCAGCAGTACGGCCAGCGCCACCCGGCCCCAGCGGAGGTCGAGGAGGCGGACGGCTCGCAGGAGGGCGGTTCGCTGCGGCGCGGTCAGGATCGTCACCGGCTCACCGCCTGGGCCGAGACCGGAACCACGGCGGTGGCAACGGAGATGAGGGCCGGACGGTGGGCGATGACCACCACGGTGCTGCCCCGCTCGTGCAGGTCGCGCACCGCTGCGATCACGTTCTCCTCCGTTGCGGCGTCGAGGTGGGCGGTCGGCTCGTCGAGCACCACGAGGGGGCGAGGGTCGGCGAGTGCCCGGGTGAGGGCGAGTCGTTGCCGTTGTCCCACGCTCAGGCCCACCCCGCCGTGACCGATCCGGGTGTGCCAGCCGTCGGGCAGGCCGGTGACGACGTCGGTGAAGCCGCAGAGAGCGGCAGCCCGCGTGAGCCCGGGCGTCAGCTCCGGTTCGACGTCGAAGATCCCGAGCACGTTCTGCAGCAGCGACCCGGGAAGAATCGTGGGCCTCTGGGGGATCCAGAGGCTCTGTCGACGGATCGAGTCGGGGTCCACCTCGTCGAGCTCGAACTCCTCCGTCCCGCACCGGAGGAGGATGTGGCCGGTGTCGGGCCGCAGCAGGCCGAGCAGCAGCATCGCCGTCGTGCTCTTGCCGGTCCCCGTCGGCCCCACGAGCGCCGTGATCGACCCGGGGGGGATGACGGCGCTCAGGTGGGCCGGGGCGAGGAGGTCCCGGCCGGGAGCGCGGACGCTGACGTCGCGGAGTTCGATCGTGGTCTCGGTGAGCGGGGGTGCGGGCCTCGTGCCGGTGGCCGGGAGGGGCTGGTCCAGGATGGCGAAGGCGGCGGTGGCTGCGGCGACGCCGTTGGCGCTCGCGTGGAAGTGCGCGCTGACGCCGCGCAAGGGCTGCAGCACCTCCGGCGCCAGCATGATCGCGGCGAGCCCCGTGGCGAGGTCGAGGTTTCCGAAGACGAGCCGCATTCCGACGACCACGGCGACGAGCGCGACCGACAGGCTCGCGATGAACTCGAGGATCGCGCCGGAGAGGAAGGCGACGCGGAGCGCTGACAGCGTCGTGGCGTTGTAGGCGTCCGCGAGGACGCGGACGCGCCGGCCGGGACCGTGCTCCCGTCCGAGCGCCTTGAGGGTGGACAGTCCCGCGAGCAGGTCGAGGAGCTGGCCGCCCAGGCGACCCATCGTGGCGAGACGCTGCTCCGTCCAGGTCTCGGTCAGCCGGCCGACCAGCCACATGAAGAGCGGGATGAGGGGGACGGCCGCGGTCAGGGTGAGGCCCGAGGTGAGGTCGAGGGAGTAGACGACGACAAGCGCCGCCGGAGTCAGGGTGGCGGCCAGGAGCACCTGGGGGAGATACCGCACGAAGTACGGTGCGAGGTCGTCGAGGCCGCGGGTGGTGAGGGTGACAATCTCGGCCGCGCGGACCGGATCCAGCCACCGGGGGCCGTGGGCGACGGCACGGTCGAGCACGGCGTCGCGCAGCTCGGCGATCGCGGCCACCGCGGAGCGGTGTGCGACGCGTTCCTGGACGGTGAGGACCACGACCCGGGTGGCGAGAACGGCAGCGAGCCACCCCACCAGGTGACGCACTTCCGCGAGGTTCGCACCGCCGCTGATCACCGGCGCGAGCGTCCACGCGAGCAGCAGCGCCTGCGCGACGACCAGCGCGGTGATGATCATCCCGGACGCCGCGGTCGCGAGGATGTAGCGACGCGTGCTCCGCGCGTGCCGCATGAGACGCGGGTCCAGGGGCTTCATGGGTTCACTGTGCCACGCGTCCCACGCCACAGCAGGCTGCGGGGCCGCGACGCTCGCACCGGCAGTGTCAGCGGGTGTCGGACAACGTCAGGCCGGCCGGCTCTGCGGGGATGTGCGCGGTGGACAGCCGACGGCGGAACACCCAGTATGTCCACCCCTGGTAGGCCAGGACCACCGGGACGACGGTCAGGGCCACCACGGTCATCACCCGGAGGGTGTAGGGGGTGGAGGACGCCTGCGCGATCGTGAGCGAGTAGGCCTCGTGGATGGACGAGGGCATCACGTACGGGTGGATCGCCGTGAAGATCCACACCACGGCGGCCGCGATCCCCAGCGAGTTCAGGATGAACGCCCAGCCCTCGCGCCGGGCCCGCGTGGCACCGACCACCCCGACCAGGCACGCCGCAGCCACCACCAGCGGCAGCCACGCTGCCGCGGTGCGCGCGTGGGCGAGCTGGCCCCACAGCACGAACAGTGCTCCCAGACCTCCGCTCACGAGGGAGAGCCTGGCGGCGAGGGATCCGGCCCGTTCGCGCAACCCGCCCTCTGTCTTCAGTGCGGTGAAGATCGCGCCCGAGGTGAGGAAGAGCGACGCCGTGGTCAGCCCGCCGAGGAGCGTGTAGGGAGTCAGGAGCGAGAGGAATCCTCCGGTCAGCTG
>JALHDK010000390.1 GCA_022838965.1 Actinomycetales bacterium
CAGCCTGGTGGTGGTGGCTCCCATGTTGGTGAGGAAGTGGAATGCCATTGCCGGAGCGTCGTGACTGGCCTGACGGACCTGTGAGTTCTCGGGTAGTGGTGTGACGGCTTTGGTGCCGGTTCCTCTGATCGTGCCGACGACGGTGAGGTTGTCGTTGGTGCTCGAGACTCCCCCGAGAGTGGTGTCAGTCCAGGCGAATTGGGGGTCGGGGGTGCGGCGGAGCACGCCGACGGTGAGTCCTGCGGGGGGCGTGGTGGGGTTGGGCATAGGTGGTCCCTCCTTCTGGAGCGGGGTGGCTGGCCCCGCACTTGTGTGATGCATTGACCGTAGCTGTTCGCTGCCGGCGCGGCTATGCCCAACCACCCCACCCGGCACCCCTCCCCCGGTTGCCGTGGGACCCCGGGGAGGGGTGCGCCGGCGGGTTTTCCTCCGAGCGAACCGACAGCATGATGGTGTGCGCATCACGCGCCGGGCCGGGCTCCACCGGACACCACCCGACGCGACCACACCATCACAGGAGGGAATGCCCATGGGCACCTCATCGATCGTCGGCACCGTTGACCTCGCCAGCGGCGCGTTCCGAGGCCGATACGTTCACTTCGACGGCGCACCAACTACCCGTGTGCCCGTCCTCGCGGACCTCCTCGCGCGGACATTCCACCACGACCTCGCCGCGATGCTGCACACCCTCACCGAACAACATCACGGATGGTCGAACATTACGACCTGCCAGCAGGAACTCTCCGCCGCCCAGGATCCCGAACGATTCCGACTCGTGCCCGGTGTAGGAACCGCCTACTGCGACACCCCCAGCGGAAAGGACTGGTGGACGGGAACACTCACCCCGCCCACACAGAACTACTACGCCGAATGGACCTACCTGTTCACCGGCGACGACCGTTCCGACGCGGAGCTCATCATCGCGGAATCCACGTACATCGAGCAGCGGCCCGGGCTTACGGTCCGCGGACGGATCCCGGTATGGGAGTTGGCGACCGTCGATCACGCGGCATTGTCGGCGCTCGAGTGCGGCGCCGACTACGAACGGTGCACGCACTACGCATGGTTCCACTTCCCGGAAGTCCCCGAGGAATCGCACATGCTCAGCACCGCCGAATGGCTCGGCACCGAAGCTCTGACGCCACGCCACGCGATCGAGATTTCAGTCGACGGGGACCGCCTAATACCGGCCGGCAGCGGGCACTCACATGGCGAATGGTGGAACATTTCCGCGAGGCCGGCCGGTGGCGGGCCCGCGCAGACCGTTCGCTACCTACGGATCGAGCGAGACGGTGGTGTCACGAACACCCTCGCGCCGGGTGTCGAGATCCTGAGATACCCGGCGACCGCGGCGCAGAGTCGGCGGCGCTGACACGTGGTCTCGCCTCGCGTGTCTTGTCG
>JALHDK010000391.1 GCA_022838965.1 Actinomycetales bacterium
GCCCTGAAGCTCCTGCGGCCTGAGCTCGCCAGCGAGCCCGGGGCCGCCGACCGCTTCCGACGCGAGGCTACCGCCGCGGCGGGACTGAGCCATGCGAACATCGCCCAGGTCTACGACATCGGCGTGGACGAGAACGGGGTGCCGTACTTCGTCATGGAGCTGGTGGCGGGAGGCACCCTCCGTGACCTCCTCGACGCGCGCGGCAAGCTGCCCGCCGCCGAGGCCGCGGCCATCGCCAAGCAGGTTGCCTCAGCCCTACGCCACGCCCATGAGAATGGGATCATCCATCGCGACATCAAGCCCCTGAACATCCTCCTCGGCAAGGACGGCCAGGCCAAGGTGGTCGACTTCGGCATCGCCCGAGCCCTCGCCCAGAGCCAGGTCACCCAGGCGGGGAACATCCTCGGCTCCGTGCGCTACGTGTCGCCGGAGCAGGCCCGAGGCGAGATGGCCACCCCCCAGTCCGACCTCTACTCCCTGGGAGTCGTTCTCTTCGAGCTCCTCACGGGCCGGCCACCCTATGATGGCGACAGCCCCGTGAGCATCGCGCTCAAGCACGCCGAGGCGGCGGTCCCCAGCCTGGCCGCCATCGACCCCACGATCCCCGCCCCCGTGGTCGCCATCGTGGAGCGGGCCATGGCGAAGGACCCGGCGCACCGGTACATCCGCGCCTCCGAGCTCCAGAGCGACCTGGAGGCTTGGGAGAGTGGGCAACCGGCGCCCCATCGGGCCCCCGTTCGCGCCTACGAAGCGACGACGGTCATCGAGCGGCCCACGCTGCCGCCGCGGCCCCAGCCCACCTATCCCCAGCGTTCGCCCCTCGCCGAACCCGCTGAGCCCGATGGCATGTCCACCCTGACCATGGTGTTGGTGGCCCTCACCGCCGTCGTGGTCATCTCGGGGATCGGCATCCTGTGGTACCTCAGCCGTGGCGGCGGCGGAGCCGGCACGGACCCCGAGTCCGGCACGACGATGGTCATCGCGACCATGCCCCAGGTCGAGGGCCTGCGCCGCACCGTCGCCCTGCAACTCCTGCGCCAGGCGGGCGTTCAGGAGAACAGCGTCTTCATCGAGGAGCAGGAGGACGAGAAGCAGACTCCCAACGTCGTCGTCCGGCAGTACCCGCCATCCGGGGCCCAATGGCACCCGGGGGACCGGGTGACACTGGTCGTGACGAAACGGCCCGAGGAGCCCCTTGTCGATACCGTCGCCACGCCTGACCTCATTGGCCGCACCGTCACCCAGGCCAAGGCGATCCTCGAGTCGTGGCAGCTCGACGCCGACGTCATATCCGACCCCGGCGCCGAGGGAAGCCCGGGCGAGGTCGTCATGCAGGTGCCCGTGCCCGGCGACATGGTGCCCCCGGGATTCGCCGTGAGGATCTACATCGTCCCCGA
>JALHDK010000392.1 GCA_022838965.1 Actinomycetales bacterium
CTCGAAGGCCGGAACCTGGCCGCCCAGGCCCACGAAGGCGTCGCGGAAATACTCGGCCACGCCCCGGCAGTAGTCGTCGGCCGCGTCGTAGAGCACGGCCGCCCTGGACGCTCCCAGGTCGTTGCGGGCGAATCGCGCCAGGGCCCGGCCTTGGGCGGTGTCCACGAAGCAGGCCCGGAAGATCAGGGACTTGCCCCGGGTGGTCTCGGGGTTGGTGGAGGTGGGCGAGATGAGCAGCACGCCCGCGTTCTGGGCCAGCACGGCCGCCGGAATGGCCTGGCGGCTGACATAGGGGCCCACGATGGCCGTGACCCGGTCGCGGCTGATGAGCTCGCGCACGGCCACCAGGGTGTCTTCCAGGCGGTCCTGGTTGTCCCGGGGCAGGAGCCGCACGAAGAGCCTGCGGCCGGCGACCTTCAGGCCGCCCGCGTTGTCGACCTGCTCCATGGCCAGGCGCGCGGCGTCGGGGTTGTGGCGCACGGCCGTTTCGGAGATGGCGGCCACGAAACCGATGCGGAACTCGTCCTTCGGGGCCTCGCCCTCCGAGCAGGAGAGCGTCAGGCCGAGCATCAGTGACTCGACGCCTGCGTGATTCAGCGCGGCGATGCCGTCCGCGGCAGCGACCACGGCCTCGACGACGCCGTCCATGATCCGCAGGGGCTCCTCCTCGAAACCCTCGCCAGCGACCTCGCGCGCGAGGATCCAATCGGCCACGGAGCAGGGCTTTGCCAGGAGGTCCGCGTAGCCCGAGCCAGTGAGTTCGGACGGTGCGGTGGAGAGCAGGTCCGAATCGCCTATGATCAGCACGGGCGGCGTTGCCGGCACGGTGCACTTCAGGCCATCACGCAGCACGGCGCCAATAGAGGAGGGGTAGCCGTTCATCGACGCCGCAGTCGCAACGCAGACGTAGGGGACCCCAGCGTCCTGAGCCCCGAGCTTGACGAGGTCGTTCACTGTACCGGCGCCAACGGCAACAGGAAGGAGGGATGGCTGCCTGCGGATCTCATCGCCGAGACGCTCACACGCCTCGTGAGTCGCAGCCTCCGCGAAGGTAACGTGGACGCTGACGCGCATGCCGCCTGCCTCCGCGGCTGTCTGCAGGGCCGCCGACGCAGCCTCCCACGTGCGTGGCTGCGCGATGGCGAGCACCTCATTGGGCAGGCCGAGGGCCTCGATGGCTTCGGGAAGCCTCCGAACAGCGCCTGGACCGACGTCTACACGCCGCGTGACTGATAGCCGTCGACGCAGAACCTCCTGAACCCGCTCCTCTAAGGTCAAGAGGGCCCCCTTAGGCGGCAGCGACCTCGGTCCGACCGCGCCTCAACGGATGATCTGGGGGGAGCTCGTCGCCTGAACCGGCGTCCGCTCCCTCCTGAGGAGCCGCCTCGGCAGG
>JALHDK010000088.1 GCA_022838965.1 Actinomycetales bacterium
AAGCTCGCGCCCCGGGACGGGCGCGGCCTGCGGGGGCGCCGCCTCCGCGGCGGCGCGCCGCTCCCGTTCACGCAACTCCCTGCGGGTGAGCGGTTCGGTCACGCCCGCACCCCCTGGAGCCCGGGCCGGGCGGCTGACCCTGCCCTCCGGTACAGGCGGTACTTCGCGATGTACTGGACCACCCCGTCCGGGACCAGGTACCAGACCGGCGAACCCGCCGCGACGCGGTCACGGCACGCGGTCGAGGAGATCGCCAGTGCCGGCACCTCGAGCAGGGATACTCCCCGGGTGGGCAGCCCCTCGTCATCGAGGTGGTGGCCCGGGCGGGTCACGCCCACGAAGTGGGCGAGCGAGAACAGCTCCGCCGCATTCTTCCATTCGAGGATCTGGCTGAGCGCGTCGGCGCCGGTGATGAAGAACAGCTCGTCGTCGGGCATCTGCTCATGGAGATCGCGCAGGGTGTCGATGGTGTAGGTCACCCCCGGGCGGTCGATGTCCACACGCGAGACGGTGAAGCGGGGATTGGAGGCGGTGGCGATCACTGTCATGAGGTAGCGGTGCTCCGCTGATGTGACCCCGCGATCGAGCTTGAACGGCTGCGCGCCGGTGGGCACGAAAATCACCTCATCGAGGTCGAACACGTCCTGGACCTCACTGGCCGCCACGAGGTGTCCGTGGTGGATCGGATCGAAGGTGCCACCCATGACTCCCACGCGGCGGCGACCGCTGGCGGAGGGCATCAGTGACGGGTGTTGACGTTACGGAACGCGAAGGTGACGAGGAGCAGGAAGAGGAGCACCACCAGCGCGATGACACCGTACATGACCGGGTGCACGGGCAACTGGTTGACCACCTCGTGGCCACCGCCCTCAAGAACGAGGAGACTGGACTTCATCTGAACCTCCGCTGCGTGACGCCACCAGTTTCGCACAACCGGGCGTCATTCGCGGATCTGCCCCTCGCCCTCCACGAGCCAGGTGGTGGTGGTGAGCTCGGCGAGGCCCATGGGCCCGCGGGCGTGGAGCTTCTGCGTCGAAATCCCGATCTCCGCGCCCAGGCCGAACTGGCCGCCATCGGTGAACCGCGTCGAGGCGTTCACGATGAGGGCGGCCGCATCCAGCTCGCGTGTGAACCGTGCCGCGGAGGCGAGCGACGACGTCACGATCGCCTCGGTGTGCCCGCTCGACCAGCGCCGGATGTGGGCGATCGCCGCGTCCAGGTTCTCCACCACGCGCACGGCGAGATCGAGGGAGAGGTACTCCGTCTCCCAGTCCTCGTCGGTGGCCGGCACGGTGGGCACACCCGCGAGCGCCGTCGCAGTCTCATCGGCGTGGAGGGTCACCCCCGCGGCCGCAAGGTCGGCGGCCACGAGCGGGAGAAATGCGGGCGCCGCGTCACGATGCACCAGCAGGGTTTCGGCCGCGTTGCACACGCCGGGCCGCTGGACCTTGGAGTTGAGGACGATGCGCCGCGCCATCTCGAGGTCGGCGTCCGCGTCGACGTAGACGTGGCAGTTGCCGGTGCCGGTCTCGATGGCAGGCACGGTGGACTCGCGCACCACCGTCTGGATCAGGTCCGCTCCCCCCCGGGGCACCAGGACGTCCACCAGCCCGCGGGCGTGCATGAGGGCGACGGCGCCCTCGCGGCCGTACGCGTCGATCGACTGCACCAGGTCCCGCGGGAGGCCGCAGCCGGCCAGGGCGTCGGCCAGGACCCGCACGATGACGGTGTTCGTCCGCGCGGCCGCCGACCCGCCCCGCAGGATGACGGCGTTCCCTGACTTGAGCGCGAGGCCCGCGGCGTCGACCGTGACGTTGGGGCGGGCCTCGTAGATCATGCCCACCACGCCCATGGGGACGCGCACCTGCCGGAGGCGCAGACCGTTCGGCAGGGTGGACCCGCGGACGACCTCGCCCACCGGGTCCGGCAGGGCGGCCACCTCCCGGAGCGCCGCCGCGATGCCGTCGATCCGGGCGGCGGTGAGGGTGAGTCGATCAACCAGCCCGGGCTTCATGCCGGCGGCCCGGCCGGATTCCACATCGAGGGCGTTGGCCGCGAGCACCTCCTCCGCCTGCGCCACGAGAGCGTTGGCCATCGCGTGGAGAGCGGCGTCCTTCGCCGAACGGGTGGCCCCGGCGAGCGCGTGGGACGCGGCCTTCGCCCGGCGGGCGATATCGGTGACGGCGGCGACGGTGTCGGTGGGGGCGCTGTTCATGGGGAACAGCCTAACCGCGGCCGCGGCGTCGTCAGGAGACGCCCGCTCTGCGGACGGGCGCCAGGTCATCCCGGTGGACCACCGGCCGGGCGTGCATCTCGTCCATCTCGACGCGAAGCTGCACGGTCGACCGCCCCATCATGCGGGCCACGTCGTCGGAATCGAAGCTCGAGAGCCCGCGCGCGACCACGCACCCGTCAGGACCCACCAGCTCGATGGGGTCGCCGGCCTCGAAGACGCCCTCCACGCGGGTGATGCCCGCGGCCAGCAGCGAGCGCTTGCCCGTGGTCACCGCGTCCACCGCCCCCTGGTCGAGGACGACGTGACCGCGGGCTCGCGCCGCCCAGGCCAGCCACAGCCGGCGGTTCGAGCGGCGGTGGTCGACGACGTCGAACCAGGTGCCGACCTCGTGGCCGAGCAGGGCGTCAGCCACCCTGTCGGCGCTGGTCAGCAAGGTGGGGATGCCGGAGTGCGTGGCGATCATGGCGGCGTCCACCTTGGTCGCCATCCCACCGGTCCCGACGTGCGACCCCCGGCCCGTGACGTCGTACTCGGCGAGTTCCTCGGCGTCCCGCACCCTGCTCACCAGCCGGGCGGCCGGATCGCTGGGCCGGGTGGTGTAGAGCCCGTCCACATCGGTCAGCAGCACCAGGACCTCGGCCGCCACGAGGTTGGCGACGAGCGCGGCCAGCCGGTCGTTGTCCCCGAACCTGATCTCGTCCGTCGCGACCGTGTCGTTCTCGTTGACGATCGGAACCACGCCGAGTTCGAGCAGGCGGCTCAGCGCGCGGCGGGCATTGCGGTAGTGCTGGGGGCGGATGAGGTCCTCGGCGGTGAGCAGCACCTGACCGACCGTCAGCCCGTACCGGGCGAACGCCGCGGTGTACTGCGCGATGAGCAGCCCCTGACCGACGGATGCGGTGGCCTGCGAGGTGGCGAGGTCCTGCGGGCGGCGCGCGAAGCCCAGGGGCCCGAGGCCAGCCGCGATCGCACCCGACGTCACGATGACCACCTGGTTGCCGCGGAGCCGGCGGGCGGCGACGACGTCGACCAGTGCCTCCAGGTAGGCGACGTTGAGGGCCCCGTCCGGCAGGGTCAGCGAGGAGGACCCGACCTTCAGCACGAGCCGCCGCGCACGCACGACGTCGCTGCGCGTGTTGACGGGGTTCATGGTGACATTATCCGCGTCCCGGGCGCCCGCCCGGTCCACGTCCTGCAGTGGTGGCCGTCACTCCGCCCCCGGATCCGTCCACAGCCCGGATTCCCGTTCGGTCCAGAGCTCCTCGCGGGCCCGGGTCTTCGCGTCCATGCGGTTCCGGTACTCGCGACGGCGCTCGCGCCGCGAGGGCCGGTCATCCTCCTCCAGCCGAGCGTCGGTGCCTCGAGGTCCGAGGAGCTCCGGCCCGGTCATCAGGGTCGGCTCCCAGTCGAACACCACGCCGGAGTCCTCCGGACCGATCACGACCATGTCACCGGGCTTCGCGCCGATGCGGAACAGCTCCTCCTCGATCCCGATCCGCGCGAGCCGGTCGGCCAGGTATCCGACCGCCTCGTCGTTCGCGAAGTCGGTCTGGCGGACCCACCGCTCCGGCTTCTCCCCCCGCACCTGGAAGTAGGGGCCCTCGGGGCCGGTGCGCCGCGTGACCGTGAAACCGGCGTCGTCGACCGGCCGCACGAGGACGCGGGGAGCCGCGGGTGCCGCCGTCCGCCGTCGCGCCTCGTCGACGACGGCGGCCAGCCGGTGCGTCAGCTCGGCGAGACCCTCGTGGGAGACCGCCGACACGAGGTGCACCTCCAGGCCCCGCTCGCGCAGCTCGGGGGCGACGAGCTGCGCCAGCTCCCGGGCCTCCGGCACGTCGATCTTGGTGAGGACGGCGATCCGGGGCCGCGCCATCAGGGGCACCCCGGCCTCGAGGCGGTCCGCGTAGGCGGCCAGCTCGGCCTCGATCGCGTCGAGGTCGGAGACGGGGTCCCGGTTCGGCTCGAACGTGGCGCAGTCCAGCACGTGCACGATGACGGCACACCGCTCGATGTGGCGCAGGAACTCGAGCCCGAGGCCGCGACCCTCCGACGCCCCCGGGATGAGGCCGGGAACATCGGCCACCGTGAACCGCCTGTCCCCCGCCGAGACAACTCCCAGATGGGGAATCAGCGTGGTGAACGGATAGTCGGCGATCTTCGGCCGGGCGGCTGAAACGCGGGAGATGAAGGTTGATTTGCCGACATTCGGAAGGCCGATGATTCCCACGTCCGCCAAAAGCTTCAGCTCCAACGTGATCCAGCGCTCCTCGCCAGGGATGCCCGGTTGCGCGAAGCGGGGGGTTTGGCGGGTCGCCGTGGCGAACCTCGCGTTGCCTCGGCCGCCCATCCCTCCCTTGGCGACGATGAACGAGGCCCCGTCCTCGACGAGATCGGCAAGGATCTCGATGGTTTCCGCGTTCCGGACGATCGTGCCCACCGGGACAATGATCTGCACGTCCTCAGAGTCTTTTCCCGTCCGTTTACCCCCCTCGCCGTGACCGCCCCGTTTCGCCACATGGTGCTGGCGGTATTTGAGGTCAAGCAGCGTCCGCCGGTCCCGGGAGGCCCGTATGATCACATCCCCCCCCCGTCCGCCGTCGCCGCCGTCGGGCCCTCCGTGCGGAACAAACTTCTCCCGCCTAAAGCTGACGCATCCGCTCCCGCCGTCGCCCGCCTTGACGTAAATCTTCGCTTCGTCGATGAATTTCATAGGCTCGTCCTGGCCTTACCTGTGCAACCTTAGGATGGACGCAACGATGTCATGGTGGATGAAAGAGATATGAGCCGCGCCGGCTTTATGACGGCCCGGGTGCGCTGCGTGCGGCGGCCGTATCCTGCGATCGGTCGTTCCGTCACCGGTAAGATGATTCTCTGCTGAATAGGGATGGGTATGAATCCGGGATTCCGGCCCGCCGGCTATATCTTACGCACGTCCACGGCGGCCGGACCCTTCTGATCCTGCTTGATTGCGAATTCGACCTGGTCACCCTCCGCCAGAGTTCGGAATCCCTCCGAGAGGATGGCTGTGTGGTGGACAAACACATCATCCCCCGAGCTCCGGGAGATGAAACCGAACCCCTTCTTGTCGTTGAACCACTTGACCACACCGGTTTCGCGTCCGTTCTCAACCATTGAACCGTTCTCCTCCTTGAAATCAAAGGGCCAAGGCCGCTACGCCGCGGCGTAAACACTGACCTTTTTCCGCCTTTTATCGAGCCGTTCGAATTTGACGAAACCGTCGATCTTCGAATAAATGGTGTAGTCCTTTCCAAGACCTACGTTGTTTCCGGGATGAAATACGGTGCCGACCTGCCGAACGATGATGGAACCGGCATGGATCTTTTCGCCTCCGTAAGCCTTGACGCCCCGTCGCTGGGAGTTGCTGTCCCTTCCGTTCCGGGAGCTTCCCTGTCCCTTCTTGTGTGCCATGATTCCTACCCCTTACAACGATATTTCTCTGATCTTCAGGCTGGTCAACGGTTGGCGATGGCCGGTCTTTTTCCGGTAGCCTTTTCGTTTTTTCGTCTTGAAGACGGTGATCTTGTCTCCCTGGGTCTGGGCAAGGATCTCACCGACCACCTTTGCGCCTTCCACGATGGGTCTGCCGATCCGGACGTCCCCCTCTTTCTCCACCATCAGAACCTGGTCAAAAGGGACCGAATCCCCCTTCTCGCCATGGATCCTCTCAATGGAGATCACATCGCCTTCGGACACCCTGTGCTGTTTCCCGCCCGTTTTGATGACTGCGTACATGTTGAATATCCTCTTCAAAATTTTGACTGCGAACCATAACGAAAAGGAATAACCTTTGTCAAGAAATTTTATTGGACCGGATCCGACGCAGGTTCATGGGTCTGAAAAATTTGCCGGTCGGCGGGCGCCGCGAAATCGGCCAACTGCGTGGCCGTTTTGACGATACGGGTGTGGTGGGTTGCCCCGGATGAAAAACCGAGAAGCGAGGTCAGGATCTCGACGGGGCGGACGGTTCCTTCCGGACCGAGACGCACGGCCAGGCGGATGCACCGGGCCTCGCGGTCCAGAGCGAGGCCCTCGACAAGGGGGCGGACGTCCCGGACGATCTTTTTCCCGTTCGCTTCCCGGGAAACGGTGAAGTGTTCCGCGTCGAGGAAGTGTCGGATCTCCGTTTCAAAACGGTCCAGTTCGGTCTCACCGATCCCCTCCGGGAAAAAGAGATCATAGCGGAACCCACGGATCAGCTTCGCGAGCGGCAAATCATGCGGCTGGAGTTCCCGCATCGCCTCGATGGCCACCCCCGAGGGGAGACCGGCATTGATCCGGGACATGAGTTCCTTCGGTCCTGCCTCGGGATCATGAAGAAGGATGTCCGCGAATTCACCCCGGCTTTCCATGCCGACCGCCGTCGCTCCGGCGAAGGAGATCCGCGGATGGGGATGGAACCCCTGGGAATAAACAAGGGAGAGCCCTCCCCGGATGATCGCCCGGCCAAGAGCCGTGGAAATCTCCAGATGGGAGAGAAAACGCGCCCGGCCCCGTTTTGTGAACCGGATCCGAAAGGCCCTTTCATTCCCCATCGAATCTTTCCGGTCGGCAAACGCGGATGGGAACGTCCCGACCGGGGCGTCAGCGGGAGCGGTGACGATCCGGATGGTCCGATGATCGCAGACACCGCAATCGCTGCACGGGCCGGTCCGACAGTCCGGTGTCGGCTCCCCCGTTTCGGCCTTGTCCGCCTCGGCCAGAAGAAATTCTTGGCGGACGCCGCAGTCGATTCCCTCCCACGGAAAGACCGCCGAACGGGAGCGTTCCTGCAGGGAGGTATGAGCCTCGATTCCGGTCCGGCGAATCGCCTCCTCCCAGAGGTCGAACCGAAAACGGTCGCTCCAGCCGTCGAAACGACAGCCCAGCCGATAGGCCTGTTCGACCAGATCGCCGGTCTCCCGACCGCCCCGCGAGAAGATTCCCTCGAGCAGACTCATCCGGGCATCATGCCATTTCACGCCGATATTCCGGTTCCGGAGACGTCCCTTGAAAAAATCCTGTCGGGCGACAATCTCGTCGATGCCGATCTGGCGCTGCCACTGGAACGGGGTGTGGGGCTTCGGAACGAAGGTCGCAAGGCTGACCGTCACCTGGCCGCCTCGTTTTGCGGTCCGAAGGACGCGGTGGGCGAGATCGACGATCCCTTCGAGATCCTCCTCGCGCTCGCCGGGAAGGCCGAGCATGAAGTAGAGTTTCACCGCTCTCCAGCCGGCTGCGAAGACCCGCTCCGTCGTGGCGAGCAGCTCAGCCTCCGTGCTGCCCTTGTTGATCACGTCCCGCAGGCGCTGTGTCCCCGCCTCGGGTGCGAGCGTGAAACTCGTTTTCCTGACCCGCCGGATCCCGTCGATCAGCCTCTGGGTGAGGGTTTCGGCACGGAGCGACGGCAGCGCGAGGGCGACGCGCCGGTTATAATAACGGTCCATCAGGGTTGTGAGAAGGGCTTCGATGTGGGAGTAGTCGCCGGAACTCAGCGAAAGGAGAGAAATCTCATCATGCCCGGTTGACCGAAGCATGATCTCCGCCAT
>JALHDK010000393.1 GCA_022838965.1 Actinomycetales bacterium
TGAGGAAGCCCACTCCCACGAGGGCGAGGAAGAGGACGACCAGTCGTCTTCATAGACTCCGCGGTTCGTGGACGAATCGCGCGCGGGCATTGCGATGAACCAGATTGAGACGGCCTTTCGCCAGGTGAGAGAGCAGATCGACGAAGCAGCCCGGCGCGCGCTCCCACTCCGCATCGACGGCGACGGTGAACGGCCACTCGCTCCAGTCGGGTTCGAGGGCGACCGTGAAGTCGAGCCGGTTGTCGGCGGCGACGAGCTCGGGCGAGGCGGGATCGAGCACGAGCACCGCGGTGTGCCTGCCCACGGCTCGCAGGTCCGCCACGGTCAGATCCAGGGGCTCCGACGCCCCGGCCTCGCGCTCGACGGCCCACTCGCCGGCGAGCCGCCCGTCCTCGACGCGGTCCCAGTAAAGACGCAGTGTGCCGCTGCCCCGCTCATCGCCCTGGTTGCCGATGCTGACGCGGGCGATCGCGCCCGTGAGTGCGCCCGGCTCCAGCGCGAGGCCGAGGTCGGGGCCGTGGGCGGCATCCCCGTGGACGATCTCCCACACCCGAGGTCCCTCGGCCGGCACGGTGAAGCGCCCCTCCCGCAGGATCTCGGCGGCGTAGGTGGTCCGCCGCAGCTCCTGATCCAGGCCGATCACCCGCGCATGCTGGCCGACGAGGTCGGGCGCGATCTCCGCCAGGTCCGCGCCGCCGGCGCCCAGGGGAGCGCACACGCGCACGACGCCCGGCTCCACGGTGGCCAGGGCGAGCACCCCATCGGTGCGGAGCCCGCCGCGCTCGCGGAGGCCGTCGTGGGACACCAGGGCTCGGTAGTCGGCGCGCTCCGCGTAGGTCTCCTGGCCGGGAAGGTGGTGGGCGTGGATGCCCGGGCCGTCCGCCACCATGCCGTTCGGCGGCAGCAGCCACTCCTCCCCGGCGCTCGTTACGGCCGCCGGCTCATCGCCGAAGTTCGCGGTCACCTCCGTGCCGTCCGAGAAACGGCTCCGCTGGATCGCGCGGTCAGCGGTGAGGTACTCGAAGGAGACCATCTGCTCCCACCCCACGATCTCGTGCAGAGGGCAGATGGCGTTGTACACCTGCAGGAATCGCCGCTTGCGCTCGCCCTCGAACCCGATGCCGAGGTTCGTGGCCCACATGAGGGGGGCCGAGCCGTAGAGTGCCGTCATCGCGATCTTACGGTCCGTAAGGTCCGGGCGGACATCCTCAAGGTACCCGACCGAGTCTCCCCAGTACCACGTCGAGACGACGCAGCCGTGGAACACCATCTCCCAGAAGGGGATGCGTCTCGCCGGATGGAGGCCCCAATCCAGGTAGAGGTCTCCGATCTGCTCCTCCCGCTCGACCTTCACGAGATGGCCGGCCGGCCATGTGAACATGGGGTT
>JALHDK010000394.1 GCA_022838965.1 Actinomycetales bacterium
CCTGAGAACCTCAACGCCGGCATCCACGAATGCTCCGTAGTCCGATCCCGGATCCCCGGTGTTCCGCCCTTCGATGACCCCCAGGACATCGAGTCCCGCACGGTGCTGGTCGATGATCGCGCCGGCGATGCCGTTGTCTGTCATGGTATACGCCAGAAAATGCACACTGGTTTCTGCGTCATCGATCAGCGCGATGATGCGCTCGCGGACGTTGCCCTCGGACTCGAAGAAAGTCTCGATCCTGCCCGTGCCGGTGGCGATGCTCGGATAGGGGACGATGTCGGGCGACGTAGGGCCAAACATACGCCCCTCGAACATCTCCACGAACTCAACGGTGTAGTTCCGCGCCAGCGCTTCCGACTGCACGATGACCACGTTGTTGTCGTTGCGGTATGTCTCGCTGTCGGAGATGTTCCAGCTTCCCGTCCAGACCCTCTGCCCATCGATGACGACGAACTTGTCGTGCATATAGGAGGATTGCCCGTCGGTGACGACGCCGATCCCGGCCTCGCGCACCGCCGTGGTCCCGGCAGCATCCCCATAGTCGCTGTCCGTGACGACCCGCACCGCCACGCCGCGTTCATCGGCCCGGATCAGGGCATGGGCCACCGTCACCAGATCGAGGTTGAACACGGCCACGTCCACGCTCTCCTCCGCCGCATCGATCGCGGCGACGAGCCGTTCGTCGAGCCCCCCCTGGTGGAACAACGCGCTGTCCGGGGTGCGTGGTGTCGTGAAGATGATCTCGATCGTGTCGCCGGGCGCCGCGACGTCCTCCGCGGGTGCGCTCGGGACGATGCATTCTTTCGTTGCCCAGCCGACGATCAACAGGAAGAGACTGAGCAGCAGCTCCTTGGGCCCGAACTGCCGGACCCGCCTCAACCTTGCTCTCCGCGAAGGAGCCGTTCGGCTAGCAGCGCGCTCAGCGCCGTCCCCGCGCCCGCCCCTTGCTGTGCATAGGCGCGCATCTCGAGCCGCAGTTGCCGCAGTTGACCGTCCAGCGTGTCCCACGCCTCGGCCTCATCTTTGCCCGCGGTGGCTGCGACGAGCCTATGCACCTCCTGCCGCGACCACGCCAGGAGCGTCTGCGCCTCATCGTCGGTCAAGTCCCCGGTCAGCGCCGGGTCGCCGCTGATGCGCTCGTAGGCAAGCTGCTCGCGCCTCGCCAGTCCGGTCAGGTCACCCTCAGCCGTCTCGACCGACGGTGCGTGTGTGAGGGCGCCGGCCTGCTTCCCGGCCCCGGGCACCTGTGCCGCGTTCGCCGCGAGAGCCGCGCTCTCCGCGAGAGCCGCGCTCGCTGCGAGCGCCTCGATCGCCTTGACCTGCGGCGGCGTCGGCCGGATGAACGGCCGTGCGCGCCGGAGGGTCTCCCACGCGGCCTCTGCGG
>JALHDK010000089.1:0-3570 GCA_022838965.1 Actinomycetales bacterium
AGGGCGGCGCTTGCCGCCCTCCCCGGCGTCACGGTCCGCGCCACCGCGACCGGCGCCGACCTCACCTGCGCGGACTCCACCGCCACCGTGGCGGCGGCCTTCCAGCGTGCCGGGGCGCATGGTGTGGCGATCAGCGGGGTGGAGGTCGCGGCCCCGGACCTGGAGTCGGTGTTCCTCCACCTCACCGGCAAGGGCCTCCGGGACGAGTGATGACCGCTCCGACTCTCCTCACCCAAGCGCTGCTCATCGCGTCCCTGGACCTGCGCCGGCGCCTGCGCGACCGCTCCGTGCTCATCCAGGTGGTCCTCGCCCCCGTGCTCCTCGCCCTCATCATCGGCGGCGCGTTCAGCGGGGACGCCGGCAACCTCCGCGCCGACATCTGGCTGGCCGACGCCGACCGCTCCGCCCTCTCCACGCAGATCGTCGCCGGCCATGTCAACCAGGCCGAACCGGGCGGCGAGGGCATCGCGTTCGTCGCGAAGCCCGGCATGGAGGCCGCCGCGGCTGCAGCGGCCGTCGAGGCGGACGAGGCAGACGCCGTCGTCCTGATCCCCGCGGGATTCGGTGCCGCCGTCGTGGCGGGCGAGCCGGTCACGCTCCAGGTATTCGGCGATGCCGGCGACGACATCGTCGCGGGCGTCGCGCGGAGCGTGGCCGACGGCATCGCGAACGGGGTCCAGACGCAGCGCGTCGCCATCACCACCACCCTCACCGCGGCCGCGCAGCTGGGCGAGGAGGTGGCCGCCGACGCCGTCGCGAGCGTGGCCGCCGCCACCCCGCCCGCGATCACGGTGCGCGACTCCAGGCTCGAGAACACCTTCAGCATGATGTCGTTCTTCGCGCCCGGCATGGCGATGATCTTCCTGTTCTTCGTGATGGGGGCCGCCGCGCGCAGCCTGGTCACGGAGCGGCGCGAGGGCACGCTCCCCCGGATGCTCGCCGGACCCACCAGCCCCACCGCGGTGCTGCTCGGGAAGGCGCTCGCCGTGCTCACCCTGGGATTCACGAGCCTGCTGGTGGTCTGGGGGATCACGGCGCTGGGGTTCGGAGTGGACTGGGGCGATCCGCTCGGGGTGCTGCTCGTGATCACCGGCGCGGTGGTGGCGATCGCCGGCATCTCGCTCGTGATCACGGGCCTGGCGCGCACCGAGGCGCAGTCGGAGTCGCTCACCATCGTGTTCGCGCTCGTGCTGGCCGTGCTGGGCGGGTCCTTCGTCTACACCGCCACCGGGTTCCTCGCCGAGATCCGGAGGTTCACCCCCAACGGGCAGGCCCTGATGGCGTTCACGGACCTCGCCGCCGGGAACGCGAGCCCGGCCGACGTGCTCCCGGCCGTCCTCCTCCTGGTGGGTGGCGGGCTGGTCACCGGCACCATCGGACTCGCGGCGATCCGGCGGGGGCTGGTCCAATGACCGCTGCCCTCGCCATCGCGGTCCTCGAGATCCGGCGCTTCCTGCGCGAGCGGATCACGCTGTTCACCACGCTGCTGATGCCGACCGCGCTCATGCTCATCATCGGCAGCGCCTTCGGTGGTGGAACGTCCGAGCTGCCCGTGGGGCTCCTGGACGACGACGGCACCACGGTTTCCGCCGAATTCGCCGCCGAACTCGGGGAGTCCACCCTGTCCGTGACCCCGTACACCGACCCGGATGACATGGCGCGCGACATCCGGCTCGGCTTCCTCGCCGCCGGGGTGCGGATCCCGGCCGGGTTCGCGGACGCGCTCGCCGGCGACGGCACCGAGGTGATCATGATGCTCGACCAGGCGTCCATGAACGGGGTAGCCGTCGCGGCCGCGATCACCGCCACCGCCGGGGAGTTCGGCCAGGTCCCGACGGCGGTGCGGGTGGCACTCACCTCGTTGGGCCGAACGGATGGGGAGGCCACCGCCGTCGTTACGGCCGTGGCGGACCAGGTGGTGGCGTCGTTGCCCCCTGTCAAGGTGACGGCCACCACGGTGGGCGACCCGCCGCCGATGGGCAGCGCGTTCGCGAGCGCCATGTACACCCAGCTCACCCTCTTCATCTTCCTGAACGGCATGCTCGCGGGGATCCCGCTCGTGGAGGCACGGCGGCTCGGGGTGACGCGCCGGATGCTCTCCACTCCCACCGGGGTCGGTCCGCAACTCCTCGGGGTGGGACTGGGGAGATGGGGCCTCGGCCTCATCCAGGCCGGCATCCTGCTGGGGCTGGGAGTCGGGGTGTTCGGCGTGGGGGTCGGCCACTGGCCCACCGCCCTGGTGCTCGTGCTGCTGTGGTGTGCGCTCGCAGCCGCGGTGGGCATGCTCCTTGGGGCCGTGAGTCGCACCCCCGACCAGGTCGTGGCCCTATCCGTGCCACTCGGCATCGGGATGGGCATGCTCGGCGGCGCGATGTGGCCGCTCTCCGTGGTGCCGCCGTTCATGCGGACGGTCGGGCACCTCACCCCGCACGCCTGGGCCATCGACGCCTGGGGGGCCATCGTCAACGACGGTGCGCGGTTCGGGGACGTCGCGGCGGAACTCGGGGTCCTCGCCGCCGTGACCGCTGTGCTCGGGACGCTCTCCGTGCTGCTGCTGCGGCGCTCGCTGTCGCGGTAGGACGACGCCGGTGCGCGGCGTCGGATTATCCGGCATCCCAGCCGCAGCGGATCTCCTGGGTGACGACGTTGGAGTAGACCTGCAGGCCGGGGGTCGCCGCCACGTGGATGACGTCCGCGAACTCGGCGCTCTGGGGCGAAACGGTGGCCAGGACGTTCTCCTCGCGCAGCAGGCGCTCCGGGTGGTACTCCACATCCTTGTTGCCGTCGAAGATCGCGACGTAGAAGATGCCGGACTCGACGAGGTCCTGGAAGAAGTGGCTGCCGTAGGAGAGCTCCGGCATGAAGCCCTCCGCCATGGAGGCCACCTCGCAGATGATCGCCATGTTGGCGAGTTCCGCGAAGCGCACGGGAACGCCGAGGGAGGGGGTGGTGGTCCCCCAGCGGCCCGGGCCCATGAGCATGACGCTGCGCCCCTCGAGGGCACGGTTGAGGATCCCGATCTCGCGGGCGACGGCGTGCTTGGCCTGTTCCGGGAGGTCGAGGTAGGCCTGCGGCCGGACGTGGATCACGTAGTCGAGCGGGATCCGCACGTTCCCGCCCATGAAGTTCCCCTTGTTGGCGAAGAGGATCTCGGTGGGATGGAACTCCGGCATGTCCACGGTCACGCCGAGGCCCTTGGTCTGCAGCGGGCGGCACTGCACCACGTTCACCTTGACAACCCCGTTCCTGTCGACGTTGCCGGTGAACTCCACGTCCACGGGGTAGTCGTAGGCGGTGGCGAGGGTGTGCAGGATGTCCCGCATCAGCGCGGGGAAGTCGGTCTCGCCGAGCAGCTTGCGGAAGTCGAGGATGTAGGGCACGCGCTTGTCGCTGTGCCCCATCTCCCGCAGCCACCGCACCGTCTGCTGGTCGACGCTGAGGAACAACCGCTTGTCCGCCTTGATGTCGTGGGCGAAGACGTCCTCCATGGGGCGGGTGACGAGGGCGTTGTCGGCGAGCGAGATGACGTCGACCGAGCGCTGGGAGAACTTCTTCTCGTCCCCGTAGTTC
>JALHDK010000089.1:3605-12161 GCA_022838965.1 Actinomycetales bacterium
CAGCGAGATGACGTCGACGGCGCGTTGCGAGAACTTTTTCTCGTCGCCATAGTTCACGGGCGGGGTCCGCAGCGGTGCGTCCAGGGTGACGATGCGCGCGTAGTCCCCCACGGTGCGGTCCACCGCGCGGGTGCCGAGCCCGAACACGAGCCGCATCATCCCGGCCTCCATGTCGGTGTCGCTGTCCCAGATGTACAGGTTGGACGAGTTGGCGACCCCGGCGACGTGCGGGAAGTAGTCGTTGCCGTACTGGTCACCGGAGACACGCTGCACGAGGATCGCCATCTGCTCGTCCTTGTCGAACAGCCCGCGATGCATCCGGTAGGCCAGGGCGTCGTCATTCATCGTGGAGGCGTACACGGTGCGCACGGCCTGGGAGAACGCGGCGTAGCGTTCCTCCGGGGACCCCTGGTTGGCGAGGAAGTGGCTCTCGTACTTGCCCGCGAAGGCATTGCCGTAGCTGTCTTCGAGCAGCGAGCTGGAACGCACGATGATCGGCGCCTGGCCGAAGTGCTCGAGGAGCTGCATGAACTGCTCGCGGACATTGGTGGGGAAGGCGCCGTGGAGCAGGAGCTTGCGGAGTTCGGCCGCACGAGGGTAGTAGCCCTCCAGGGTCTTCTGCTTCGTCCGGAGGCGCCACCAGCCGTTCTCCACGATGTAGGAGTAGAAGATGTCGGAGCCGAGGTAGAAGGAGTCGTGCGGTTCCAGGAAGCGGGTGAACCGCTCCCCGCCCTCCCTCGCGAGGATGGCGTTGGCGAGGAGCATGCCCACGCTCTTCCCGCCGATGTATCCGGTGCCCACCTCGCGCGAGGCGATGACGAGAATGTCCGCCAGCGTGAAGTACTGCTGGCACAGGCCGAACATCTTGGACTCGCGACCGATGATCATCTGCATCAGCTGGGTCTTGACCTCCTCCTGCTGCTCGGGCGGCATCGCGAGGGCTGCGCGGGCCCGGTCGAAGGTGGTGTTCCAGTGGTCTGGGCGGTCGGTGGCGTGCGGGATCGCGGCGAACAGGGCGGCGACGTCCGCGCTGGCGGTGAGGCTCACGGCCTCGGTCTCGGTGACGAGGTGCGGGAAGAACATGGTGGACGAGTAGCGCTGCCACACCTTGAGGGGGTGGATGTACAGCCTGCCGTCCACCTGGTAGAGGTCGAGCAGGAGCTGCGTGGTTTCCCGGATCCCGGCGATGGTGGTGTACGTGTGGGCGTTCCGGATGAGGGCGAAATAGGCCACCGTGTCCAGCTCGTACAGGTACGGACAGGTCACCTTGAAGAAGTTGCCGATCATCAGGTCGGAGTGCCAGTAGGGCAGCAGGTCGGTGAGGCAGTCGAACACGTAGAAGGCCCGCAGTCCCTCCTTCTCCACGAGGTTGTCGACCTCCGTGGCAAAGGTCTCGAAGCCGGCCGCGGCGTCGAGGTGGTACACCCGCACATCCGGCGCGTCCGCCACGAGCGGCTCATGGCTGCCGAACCGGACGTAGACGAGCGAGCGCTGATCACGCCGGGCCTGCGCCACGTAGGGTTCGACCACCCGGCGGTAGTCATCGATGGAGTCAACCTGCCAGACGACGTTGTCGCCGAGGCGCAGGCTGTCGATGACGGCGTCGAAGCCGGGCAGGCCGGTGCTCACCCGGGCGGGGATCTTCATGCGCCCAGCGTAGACGTGACCGTGCCGTGGGAGTCGTGCAGGTCCGCTGCGCGCCCGCCCGAGAACCACGCCGCCGCCGTCGTCACGAGCGTCGCGAACAGCAGGCCGAGGAGTGCGATGCCGGCGAGCATCTCGATGCCGGGGCCGACGGCGCGACCGTGCGGCTCGACACGCCGCGCCGCCAGGTCCTGCAGGATGAACCACACCGCGGCGAGGACGAGCAGCATCACCGCGAGGACCGGCAGCGTCCCGCCGTGGTCCGCGTGGGGCCGGGGCACTCCCCACCGCCTCGCGTCCACCGTCCCGGTGATGGCCGCCAGCAGGGCGGCGGCCGCGCCGAGCGCGAGCAGCACCAGGGTCACGGTCCGCAGCCGGCCGCGGGAGCGCGGCGCCAGCATGGCGACGAGCAGGACGACGGCGCCGAGCGGCACCAGCACACCGGCGGCGCCGGCGGTCAGCGCGTGCACCGGCCCGGAGCCGGTCACCGCTCACCCCCCACGGCCAGCCCCCACAGGCTGACGGCGAGCACCGCGAGGTTCAGCAGCCCGGAGGACCACAGGCCGATCTGGCTGCCGCCCCACCAGGTACCGAACCCGTGGAGGTTCATTGCGAGGAGCGCGGCCCCCACGCCGAGGGCGGACGGCAGCGCGGGCACCCGTCGTCGCCGCCACGTCGCCGCCCGCGCACGCAGGGCGGCGTCGGCCTTGGCGGCCGCACCCGCGACCAGCCACGCACCGCCGAGGACGACGACGAAGGCCCCCAGGTGGAGCGCCCACCACGCGGGCCCCAGCGGTCGGGGTCCCGCTCCCGCCAGCCACGCCGCGCCGACGACCAGCGCCATGACCGGGATGTGCCAGAGGTAGACGCCCATGGCCCGCACGCCGAACGCCCCGACCACCCGGTAGGTGCGCTCCCGCGCGAGCCAGCGATCGAGAACCGGCCAGAACGCGGCGAGGAGGAACACCAGCGCGGCGCCGTAGAGCGCGATCACCAGGGTGGGCGGCGAGAGGTTGGAGGGTTCCGGATCTCCGGCACGGGTGGTGAGCGAGGAGGAATACGGTCCTGCAACGGCGAGGGCGACGGCGAGGGCCAGGGTGAGGAGGCCGGCGGGAAGGGTGCGGCGCCACCCGGCGGCGCGCAGGACCGGGAGGTGGTAGCCGAGCTGGTGCAGGAAGCCCCACACCAGCAGCAGGTTCAGCCACCCGGCCGCGGACCAGACGTTCCACCGCAACGCGTCCACCGCACCCACGGCCGCGAGCCAGACGGCCAGCGTGACCGCGGGGCGCCGCGCCCAGCGCACCGTCCAGGGCACCGCCGCGGTCACCAGCGCGTAGACGCCCAGGAACCAGAGCAACTGGGCGAGGAAGCGGCCCGCCGTCACCGCCAGGTCCGCGATCGCGGGGATGAGGGCGAGCGGCAGCAGCACGGCGGTCCAGACGCCGGCGTACACGAACCCCGGGGTGCCGAGGCGGAGCACACGCCGCCGGAGAAAGGCGGCGGCGTCCGGGCGCCGCTCCCACGAGAGCCGGTTCGTGGCCCCGCCCGCGGCGAAGAACAACGGCACGATCTGGAGAAGCCAGGTGGCCCAGACGACGTCGGGGCGGCGGTCGAGCACGCTGGCCGGCGCGCCCCCCGAGAGGTCCCACGCGACCGAGTGGATGAACACGACGGACACCAGGGCGAAGGCCCGGACCGCGTCCAGCACCCGGTCGCGGCCGGCGAGGAGGCGGTCCGCCGCCCCGTGGGCGCCGCCGCCGGGCGCGTCCGCCCCACCACTGCTCGCCATGGGTGCCGCCTCTCCGGATCCGTCCACAGCGTAACGCGCCCGGGGCCCGCGGAGGGCGCTGCGGTACCCTGACCGCGGGAGGAGACACGAGGATGCCGGTACACTCAGCTGCGCTATTGGCCTATCGCTACTGCACGCCCGAGGGCCCCACGACGGAGCCGGTCCGTCCGGATGAGGTCGGCGACGAGTGCGTCGAGGTGTTCCTCGTGCACATGGGCGGACCGTTCTGGGGCCGCAAGGAGAACGGTGCCTGGTCGCTGCCGAAGGGCGAGTACGACCCCGCCCGGGAGGAGCCCCGCGAGGCGGCGATGCGCGAGTTCCACGAGGAGGTGGGCGTGGTGTGGACCGGGCCGCTCGAGTGGCTCGGGGAGTTCCGGCAGCCCTCCCGCAAGGTGCTCGATGTCCACCACGGCCTCGCCCCCCTCATGCTCGAGTTCGTGTCCTCCACCCTGTTCGAGGTGGAATGGCCCCGGGGATCGGGCCGCATCCGGCAGTTTCCCGAGGTCGATCGGGCCGCGTGGTTCCGGCTCGACGAAGCGCGGACGAAGATCGTGCCCAGCCAGGTGCCGATCCTCGAGGCCCTGCTGCGACGGCTCCGCACCGCGGGGGCCGGGCGGCACGCCACCCAGCCCCCGCACGGATGAGCCGTCAGGTGATGCGGGCGATGACCGCACCCTGCGCCACGGCCTCCTCCTCCGCCACGAGGAGGTGCACCACACCACCCACGGGCGCGGACACCTCGACCGAGGCCTTCTCCACCATCACCTCCGCCAGCAGCTGACCGGGGGTAACGGCGGCGCCGTCGTCGACGAACCACGTCGAGACCACGCCCTCCGCGTCCGGCTTGTCCCGGGAGAGCTGCGGGAACACGACGTCGGTCATGCGCCGAGCACCTTCCGGATCGCCGCCTCGATCCGCTCCGGCCGCGGCAGGATGGCGTATTCGAGCGACCGGGCGTAGGGCACCGGGACATCCGGGTTGGCTACGCGGACCACGGGCGCGCGGAGCAGGGTCGGATCGTGATCCGTGATCGTTGCGGCGACCTCACCGGACATGCCGTAGGAGAGGTAGTCCTCGTCCACCACCACGAGGTGTCCCGTCTTGGCCACCGACCGCAGGATGGCCTCGCGGTCGAGCGGGACGAGGCTGCGCAGGTCGATGACCTCCACCCCGATCCCCTCCCCCGCGAGTTTCTCCGCCACGTCGAGCGCGTGGTGGACGGACAGCGAGACCGTGACCACCGTGACGTCGGAGCCCTCCATCGCCACCCGCGCCTTCCCGATCGGCACCTCGTACGCCTCGGTGGGCACGGTGGCGATCGCGCGGGGGTTCTTCGCCATCCACGGCAGGCCCATGACGCCCTTGTGGAACATGTAGACGACCGGGTTGTCGTCGCGGATCGCCGCGGTCATGAGGCCCTTCGCGTCGTACGGGTTGGATGGCACGACCACCTTCATCCCGGGCAGGTGGGCGAACGTGGCCCACAGGCACTGGGAGTGCTGGGCGCCGTCGCCGTATCCTCCGCCGACCGCCGTCGTCAGGACCATCGGGACCTTCACGTTGCCACCGGACTCGAAGTGGATCTTGGCCATGTGGTTGTAGATCTGGTCGAGGCAGACCCCCATGAAGTCGGCGAACATCAGCTCGGCAATGGGCCGCATCCCCTCGGTGGCCGCGCCGATCGCGAGACCGATGAAGGCCGTCTCGGAGATCGGGGTGTCGATGATGCGCGTCGGGCCGTACTTGTCGAGCAGTCCGAGGGTCGAGGAGAAGATGCCGCCGTACCTGCCCACGTCCTCGCCCAGGTAGAAGACGGTGGGGTCCCGCTCCATCTCGAGGTCGATGGCCTCCACCATGGCCTTGGCCGTGGTGAGGCGGTGGCCACTGGTGAGTTCCGCCTGCGGAGCCTCTGTGAGTGTCATCATGCCCTCCTTCATGCGAAAACGTAGTGGCCCGCGGTGTCGGGCTCGGGGATGGGGCTGGCCTTGGCGAACGCGATGGCGTCAGCCACGCGCTGTCGCGCGGCCTCCGCGATGGCCTCCACGTCCGCGGCGTCCAGGACGCCGTCGGCGATCAGCTGCTGCGCGTAGCGCGGAATCGGGTCGCGGCCGGGGACGTCGGCGAGCTCGGGGCGGTACCCCTGGGCGTCGCCCTCGAAGTGTCCGAGCATCCGCAGGGTGTGCACCTCGATGAGGCTGGGGCCCTCGCCCCTCCGGGCGCGTCCCACGGCGCGGGCCGCGGCCGCGTGGACGGCCTCGACGTCGTTGTCCTCCACCCGCTCGCCGGGGATGCCGTAGGCGGCCGCCCGGTCGGCGTTGCTGGGGATCGCCGTCGAGGCGTCACGGGGCACCGAGATGCCCCAGTCGTTGTCCTCGACGACGAAGACCACGGGCAGCTTCCACAGGGCGGCGAGGTTGAGCGACTCGTGGAAGGCGCCCTGGTTCGCGGCGCCGTCGCCCGTCACGGCCACGGCGACGGCGTCCTTTCCGAGACGCTGGAAGGCGAACGCCATGCCGAGGGCGGGCGGGTACCCCTCGGCGATGATCCCCGAGCAGGAGAAGTGGGTTGCGGGGTCGAACAGGTGCATGTGGCCACCGCGGCCGTGACCGAGCCCGTCGACCCGGCCGTAGATCTCCGCGGTCAGGGCACGGAGGTCCATGCCGTGCGCGATCGCGAAGTGGTGCGGCCGGTGGGTGGCGGTGATGGCGTCGTCGGTGGTCAGATGGGCGCAGACGCCGGAAGCGACCGGCTCCTGGCCCGCTGACAGGTGCATCTCCCCCGGGATCAGGCCCTTGCCGATGTCGAATCCGGGGCCCTTGTCCGCGTGGTACTCCCGCTGGATCGCCTCCTCCCAGGTGCGGGAGAGCACCATCGTCTCGTAGAGGTTCCGGCGCACGTCGGGTGGGAGCTGGCTGGCTGCCCCGCGCGCGACCTCTGCACTCGTCGTTGACATCATGCCTCCATTGGCTTGTCGGGTGTGATCATCCTCTCACTTCACCGGATCAACTGCAATGCGCGGCGGATCGTTCTGTGGTATAAGCGGCCGACCTCGCGACGCCGCGCGGAGGCCGGCGGCCGGTACCCTGAGCCTCATGGAGCGGGACCACCTCATCGACATCGCCCGCGCGCTCGCGGTGGTGGCCGTGGTGGTGTACCACACCCTCTTCTTCACGATCGGACTCGACGACGGCGAGCTCACCGTGGCCCGCTGGGTGCCGTCCCGGGAGCTCGAGACGGTCGGCTGGCTGGTGATGCAGCTGCCCTTGTTCTTCATCGCCAGCGGCTGGGGACACGCTGCCGCGCAGGGCGTCCGCGGGATCGCCCGGATCGCGGGCCCGCTGCTCCTCTTCGTCACCGCGCTCGCCACGGTCTCGACAGTCGCGGCATGGCAGCCGGGCACCGCCCCGGCGCTCCCCTACCCCGGCGCCACCGGGCGTGACTGGCTCGAGGTCGCCTCGAACCTGAGCCGCGACTACGCCGACTTCCTCTGGTTCCTCACGGCCTACCTGGTGGTCGTCGTCGTCGCTCGCGGGATGGTCCGCGAGCACGAACGCCGGGGTCTCCGGGTGGCCGCGGCGCTGACCGTCGTGGCCGCGGCGGCGGACGCGCTGGCCGCGGCTGTGGACCCGGCGTGGCGGAACGTCAACTGGGTGGCCGTGTGGCTCGTGTGCCACCAGTTCGGGATCGCACTCCAGCGCGGCTGGTTGCGTCACGGCCGGCCGTGGATGCCGTGGGCCGCGCTCGTCGGGGGCGCGGGCGGCCTCGTCCTCCTCATCACTGCGGTGGGATACCCCGCCTCGCCGATCGTGAACTACTACCCGCCGAGCCTCGCGCTGGTCCTTCTCGGAGTGGCGCAGACCGGCGCCCTCGCCCTCCTGATGCGCGCGGGAGTGGCACGTCATCCCGGCCCCGCTGCGGTTCGGCGCCTCGGGGTGTTCTCCGCCCACCTCCTGACGATCTACCTGTGGCAGGCCGCGTGCATCATCCTCGCCGTGCTGTTGCTCGTGGGGGCCGGCCGGATGATCCCGGCCCTCGCCCCGCTCCTGGTGAGCTGGCCGGCGATCGCGCTGGTCTCCGCCGCGGTCCTGGCGGTGGCGGTGCCCCGGATCGCGCGGGTCGAGCGGTGGGTCACGGCGCGGCTGCAGGCGGGACCACACGGGGTACGGATCGCCACCCCGCTGCTGCTCGCGGGCACCACCCTCGTCTGGCGCACCGGAGCGGTGCTGCACCCCCGGCAGCCGTGGTCCACCGCAGGGGTGCTGCTGGTGTGGTCCGCCGGCGCGCTCCTCGCGGCGGACGCGGCCCGCCGTCGTCCGGGTGGTCCAATCCTCGACGATGCGCCGGCGGATCGGGTAGCTTGTGACCCACGTCATATGGTGCGACCAGCGACGACACGATGCACCGTCACGTTCACACGGGATCTGGCGATGCCACGCCGATCGCACCACCGCCGTTCCCTCTGACGCCTGCTGGGAGGCACACCGATGAAACACCGATACCTGAGGCCGTGGGCCGTCGTCGCGCTGGCGGCGGCGCTCCCCGCCTTCGCTCTGGCCCCCGCGCAGCCGGTGGACCGCGGCGACAACCGCGACCGGCCTGCACGGATCGCGGAGCTGAAACTCGACACCCCCGCCGAACTCACCGGACTGTCCCTGGCGGACCTGGACGCCACGCTCGCTGGGGCGCAGGGCGAGACCCGGGTGATCGTGCGCCTGAAGGGTGCCTCGATCGCCGAGCAGGACCTCACCGACGCCGCCGCCGCCCGTGCGAAGGCTGACCTCCGCAAGGCGCAGGCCGACCTCATGAAGCGCGTCAAGGCGCTCGACCCCAGGGCGAGGATGGTCGCGCAGACCCAGGCCGTCCTCAACGCCGTTTTCCTCGAGGTGGACGCCGCCGTCCTCCCGAAGCTCGCCAACGACCCGGCCGTGGCGCGGATCGCGCCGGTTGGCACCTACGAGCTCGACCTCTCCGAGACGGTGCCCTACATCGGCGCCGCGACCGTACAGAACAACGGCTTCACCGGCAAGGGCGTAAAGGTCGCGGTGCTGGACTCCGGCATCGACTACACCCACGCCGCTCTCGGCGGCTCGGGGAACGTCGCGGACTTCGACGCCAACGACCCC
>JALHDK010000395.1 GCA_022838965.1 Actinomycetales bacterium
CAGGCAACAGCGCTACCACCTGGGGCGGCGGGATGTGCAACCGCGACGGGGGGCAGCCGACGGTGATGAACTGCACCTTCGCAGGCAACAGCGCTGTCGGCAACGGCGGCGGGATGTTCAACGACGGCGTCACCGCGACGGTGAAGAACTGCACCTTTTCGGGCAACACCGCCCCGATCGGCAGGGGGATGTGCCAATCTGGCGGCACCCTCACGGTGACCAATTCCATCTTCTGGGGCACGAACGCCACGGCGGACCAGCTCGTCATCGACGGAAGCGCGACCACGACCGTCACCTACTCGGTGACGGATCGGGCCGGCACGGGCAACACCCAGGCCAACCCCCGGCTCGGGGCCCTGGCGGACAACGGCGGCCCCACCTGGACCTGTGCCCTCGGCGCGGGCAGCTCGGCCTTGAACGCGGGGACCGCCACGGGGGCCCCTGCCACGGATCAGCGCGGCGTCTCCCGGCCCCAGGGGGCCGGCTTTGACATGGGTGCCTACGAGGCGGAGCCCGCACCGACACCGCCGACGCCGCCTGCGCCGCACGCGCGGCCCGGAAGTCCACGTCGGAATCGGCGATCAGGCGCACCAGGGCCGCCCAGGCGGCGACGTTCTGGGTCATCTGGGCCGGGTCGATCTTGTCCAGGGTGTCGTCGGCGGTGTGATGCAGGTCGAAATAGCGCGTGCCGTCCTGACGCAGGCCGAAGACCGGAACGCCCGCGCGCGCCAGGGGACCGATGTCGACGCCGCCGAACAGCTCGGCCTCGCCCGGCAGCACGCCCAGCGGACGCAGGACGCGCTCGGCGATCTTGGCGAAGTCCGTATTCTGCGAGCCGGGCGGCAGGCCCAGGGCGTAGACGCGGTCGGCGCCGAAGTCGCTCTCGCCGGCGATGACGTGCTTCTCGACGCCCGCGCCGATGTTGCGGACATAGGCGCCGCCGCCGTTGCCGTGGTCGGTCGGCTGGGCGACCTCTTCGGAGCCGTACAGCACCACGCGGATCGTGCGCGCCGGGCGGCCCTGCTCGGCGATCAGCTTGGCCGCGGCCAGGGTGATGGCGCCCCCCGCCGCGTCGTCGATGGCGCCGGTGCCCAGATCCCAGCTGTCCATGTGCGAGCCCAGGACGATGATCTCATCCGGGCGCGAGGCCCCGACGATGTCGCCCATCACGTTCTGACTGTGGGTCTCATAGGTGTGGGCGGTGGACTTCAGGCGCAGGCGCACCGTCTCGCCCATGCCCACCAGCCGCGCCACCTGATCGGCGTCCGGCGCGCTGAGCGCAAAGGCGGGCAGCGGCACCTTGCCCTCGACATAGCGGGTGGTGCCGGTGTGCGGCATGCGGTGTTCGTCTGATCCGGCCGAGCGCATGACGAAGGCGACC
>JALHDK010000396.1 GCA_022838965.1 Actinomycetales bacterium
GCCATTGCCCCCGCCGTCACCTACTTCAGCCTCCCCGAGCTACCGGAGGCGTGGAGGGGCCAACTCGGCATCCGGCTGGCCAGCACGACGCGAGTCATGGCGAGCCCAGGCTCGGCGGCGACCGTTGCCGTAGAGGGAGAGGCCACGGATCTCACCTGGACCGCGCTTCCCGAAGGCGTGACGGCGGGCCCGTGGCGACCCACCCCCGAGGGCGCCGCGTGCGACCTCGCCCTCGCGCCAACCATGGCCGAGGGGCTGCGCGACATGCGCCTGGCTGCCCGCGGGGACGGCTGGGAGCGCGACTGGCCCCTCTCCCTCGTCGTCGGCCCGGCGCTGATCGTGCGCGGCGCTCCCTACGCGCCCGGGCAGCCGGAGCTGTGGACCCTGACCTCCAATGGGGATCCCGTCGAGGCGACGGTGGAGCTATTGGGCGGACCGGGCATCGTGGCGCCATCGAGCTTCGCGATGCGCCCCGGCGTGCCCCAGCGCGTTGCCGTTGTCCCGGGCGCCTCGGCCCAGGGTACCCTCACCCTACGGGTGACATTGAGCAACGGTGTCACCCAAGAGGTACCCGTGCGGCCCTCGGTGTTCGACGTGGTGGCTCTTGCCGCGCCGACTCCGGACGGCTCGCTCGCCGAGTGGGGGGCCGACTGCCTGCTGCCCGAGGACATGCTCTCAGGCACGAACGCCGATCGTCGGGCTCAGGTCTGGCTGGCCGCCACCGAGGTCGGCCTCGCCGTAGCGGCTCGCATTGGCGTCGTCGAGCCCGTCCCCGGCCGCCCGGACGCCTTCTGGGACTGCAGCTCCCTCGAGATCTTCGCCGATCCCGAGGGCAGCGGGGGCGGCTGGACCGCCGCCTGCGCGCAGGTCTGGATGGTTCCTGTCGAGGCCGATGGGGGATGGACGCTGCGCGCCGGCCGCTGGGATCGGATCGGTGGCGCCGGAGCCATCTACGATGACCGGATCCAGGGCGCGGCCGCTCGCGAGGGTGATGCCCTCGTCATCGAGGCGCTGGTGCCCTGGGCAGTGCTCGGAGGGGCCCCGGATGGCTCCCCGTGGCGGCTGGGACTGAGCCTGCAGGGCGTCGGCGCCCAGGAGCGCTCCGTCTGGGCCTGGCCGAGGCACAAGGGCGATGGGTTGACCGACGGACCCTCCGCCTGGGGCGAGGTCACCCTCGGACGATAGCGGCGGAAGAGGGTCGCGGCGGCGGGCGATCGAAGGGAGGCGCGGCGTGAGCCCCACAGGAGGGTGTACGTGTCCGAGGACAGCATCGAGCCAGTAGATCCCGACCCCGCTGTTGCGGCGCCGGAACGGCCGGCCCCTCGCCTCAAGCTGCTGAGGCTCATCGGCCCCGTCCAGCTCATCGCCACTGCGGTACT
>JALHDK010000090.1 GCA_022838965.1 Actinomycetales bacterium
CCGCATCGCCGAAACGGACGAGGTTGGGGCCGGGCTCCGTCCCGTCGGAGAGCCGGAGGTGGTGGGACTCGTCCTTGTTCGCCGAGATGAGGTCGGGCCGCACCTCCGCCATGAGGTCGAGGAAGGGTTCCACGCCGAAGTGGTCGATCATGCCGACGGAGGACACGTCCATCGAGACCCTGCCGCCGCGGCGCTGGTGCTCGCGCACCGCTTCCCGCACAGCCTGCGCGGTGCTTCCCTCCTCGAAGGAGTACGCGGTGATGTGGAGGATCTCGAGGTCGTCCAGCCAGGCGGGGTCCACCGCCTCAAGCATCGTGGAGGCACCGCGGCTGGGGAACATGAGCCGCTCGCCGTTCTGGTCGATCAGCACCACGATCATCCCGGTGGTCCCCCGCACCTGCATGCGCACGTCCACTCCGTGCCGCTCGAGTTCCTGGGTGAGCACCAGGCCGCCGAGGTCGTCGCCGACGCACCCGATGAACCGCGTGGGGTAGCGGGGAGCGGCGAAGGCCGCCACGTTGGCCGCCGACCCGCCCCGCGTCATGCGCACCTCGGACCGGGTGTCCGTGGCGTGGCGGATCTCCTCCAGCTGCCAGACCACGACATCCTGCACGACGTCGCCGATGATTCCGAGCATCAGGCCCGCCGCGCAACGAGTTCGGTGGCGATCTCGGCCGCGAGGCGCACGTTGTTGACATACAGCGCGACATTCGCATCGAGGCTCCGGCCCTCGGTGGCCACCCGAATGAAGTCGAGCAGGAACGGGGTGGAGGCCTGGCCGGTGATCCCCTTCTCCTCGGCGGCGGCCCACGCTCGCTGGAGAACCTCCTCAAGCTCCGTGGGGTCCAGCTGTTGGTCCACCGGGATCGGGTTGGCGACGAGGATGGCGCTGCGCACGCCGAGGCCCTGCTGCGCCGTGACCATCGTGGCGACGTCGGCGGCGGACTCCACTCGGGCCGTGAGGTCGTAGCCGGAGTCGGCCACGTAGAAGCCGGGGTAACGATCGGTGCGGTAGCCCACCACGGGCACCGAGTAGGTCTCGAACCGCTCCAGGGTGGCGCGGATGTCGAGGATCGCCTTCGCTCCCGAGCTGACGAGCACGATCGGGATCTGGGAGAGCGCCATCATGTCTGCGGATTCGTCGAAGGTCTCCGAGGCTCCGTGGTGCACCCCGCCCAGGCCCCCGGTGGCGAAGACGTCGATGCCGGCTGCCCGCGCCAGGAAGGACGTCGAGGCGATCGTGGTGCCGGCGTTCTTCCTCGTGACGGCGAGGTGGGCGAGGTCCCGGATCGAGGCCTTGACGGCGTGGTTGTCGTAGGCGAGTTCCTCGATCTCGGTCGGCGTGAGGCCGACGACGGGCCAGCCCCTGACCACGCCGATCGTGGCGGGCACCGCACCGGCCTCCCGCACGATCTCCTCGCCCCGCAGCGCCACCTCGACGTTGCGCGGGCGGGGCAGCCCGTGGGTGAAGATCGTGGATTCGAGCGCGACGACGGGGACGCCGTTCGCGAGCGCGTCCTGCACGTGGTCGGCGATGCGCAGGCTGGGGGTGGTCATGGGGCGGGTTTCCTCTCCGGGAGCGGCGGGCATGGGTTCAGGCTATGGCCCACCCTCGCGGCGGAACTCCACTTCGGCCGGGCGGCCGCACGCCTGGGGCTCGCGCAGCCAACCGTCAGCAAGGAGATCCTCCGCCTCGAGCGAGTCGTGGGAGTACGGCTGTTCACCCGGTCGGCGGGCGGCACCGCGCTGACCAGCGCGGGTGAGCGACTGCGGCCCGCCGCCGTCGCCGTCCTGGAGACCGTCCGGTTGTTCGAGGAGGCTGCAGCGGCGGAACTGCGCGACGCGCGCCGGGCGGTTCGCGTGGCGGCGTCGCCCAGCATCGTGAACCGGCTCCTGCCGGACCTGCTCCGCGCGATCGACGATCAGGAGCTGGGGATCTCGATCCAGGTCCTCGAGGTGGAGACTGGTGAGGTACTCAGCGCAGTGGAGGACGGCCGGGCCGACGTCGGGATCGGACACCTCATCGGGGAGGCCAGCCGTGCCGTCACGCATCTCCTCGGCCACGACCCGCTGCGCGTGCTCCTCCACCGCGCGCTGGTGCCGCACAGGGCTACCCACGCGGACCTCCACCGGCTGGCACACGTCCCGCTCCTGCTCTGGCCCCGCGAGCGGAGCCCGGGCTACTACGACTTCGTGCTGGAGGCCTGTCGCACCCGCGGGCTCGAGCCCATGGTCCTGACGGGCACGTCGCGCATCGCGGGCTCCTGGTCCTACTTCCTGCAGGATGCCCGCGCTCTTGCACTCGTGCCGGCGGACTTCGCCGAGCAGGAGGCCCGCGGGGACCTGGTCGCGCTGCCGCTGGACCCGCCGGCCTCGATTCCCCTGGAGGTCGCGCACATCCGGAACCCGCCACCTCACGTCGCCCGCCTCCTGGCGATCCTCACCGACCTGACGCGCGACCGCCTCTGAGATGCAGATCACACCGGATCGAGGTATCAAGGATGGAGGTCCCACACCGGCGGGACGTGAACGACTGGAGGACACATGGGCAAGCTGGACGGACGCATCGCACTGGTGACGGGCGGCGCGAGCGGGATCGGTGCCGCCACCGTGCGGCGGTTCGTGGAGGAGGGCGCGTTCGTGTACGTGGCGGACGTGCAGGACGAGAAGGGCGAGGAGGTTGCTGCCTCTCTGGGCGAGGGACGCGCCCAGTACGTGCACCTCGACGTGACCGACTCCGCCGCGTGGCGGGCGCTCGCCGAGCAGATCGCGTCGGAGAAGGGGAAGCTCGACGTCTTCTTCAACAACGCGGGCATCGGCGATCTCGACTCCATCTCGGACGAGTCCGACGAGACCTACCTGAAGACCATCGCCGTCACGCAGCACGGCATGTACTACGGCATGCGGTACCTGCACGAGGTGCTCAAGGCGTCCGGCAACGCCTCGGTGATCAACACGTCCTCGATCTTCGGCATCACCGGCGGTTTCGGCTCATCCCCCGCCTATGCAGCCGCCAAGGGGGCGGTGCGCACGCTCACCAAGAACGCCGCGCTGGCGTGGGCGAAGGAGGGCATTCGGGTGAACTCCGTGCACCCGGGCTTCATCGACACGCCCATCCTGGGGGACTTCGACCGCTCGGCGCTCGCCGAGATGCACCCGATCGGGCGCATCGGCCGGCCGGAGGAGATCGCGGCGGTGGTCGCGTTCCTGGCCAGCGACGACGCCTCCCTGATGACGGGGTCCGAGGTCGTGGCGGACGGCGGGTACACCGCTCGCTGACCACGCGGCCCACCGGAGCGTGACAATGGACCCAGGCGTCTCGCGGGGCAGGATCGGGACATGATCGACACGTCCGGCCTCATCGCGAAACTCCCGACCTCGCACTACGTGGGCGGCCAGTGGCTCGGCGAGTCCCGCACGCTCGACGTCGTCAACCCGGCCACGGGCGCGCCCATCACCCAGGTGGCCGACGCCTCCGGCGAGGTGGCGATGGCCGCCCTGGACGCCGCCGTCGCCGCCCAGGAGGAGTGGGCCGCCACCGACCCCCGGTACCGCGGTGAGCTGCTGCGCGCCGCCCATGAGCGCGTCATCGAGCGCGCGGAGGACTTCGCCACCGTGATGACCCTCGAGATGGGCAAGACACTGAAGGAGTCGCGCGGCGAGGTGGTCTACGGGGCGGAGTTCCTCCGCTGGTTCTCCGAGGAGGCGGTGCGCGTCCACGGCCGCTACGCCGTCGCGCCCCTGGGTGGGTCCCGCCTGATCACGATGAAGCACCCCGTGGGACCCGCGCTGGCGATCACCCCGTGGAACTTCCCGCTGGCGATGGGAACCCGGAAGATCGGTCCGGGCCTCGCGGCCGGCTGCACGATCGTGCTCAAGCCCGCGTCAGCGACGCCGCTCACCTCACTCCTGCTGATGGAGGTGCTGCACGAGGTGGGGGTGCCGACGGGTGTGGTCAACTGTGTGGTCACGTCCCGCTCCGGTTCCACGATGGCGCCCCTGATCGCCGACCCGCGGCTGCGGAAGCTGACCTTCACCGGTTCCACCGAGGTGGGGAAGAGGTTGCTGGAGCAGGCGTCCGCCCGGGTGCTCCGCACCTCCATGGAACTCGGCGGGAACGCCCCGTTCGTGGTGCTGGCCTCCGCGGACCTGGACCGCGCCGTCGAGGGGGCGGTGGCCGCGAAGATGCGCAACATCGGGGAGGCCTGCACGGCGGCGAACCGCTTCCTCGTGCACGCGAGCGTGGCGGACGAGTTCACCCGTCGCCTCGCGGAGCGGCTCGGGGGGATGCGGGTCGGCAACGGGCTGGAGGACGGCGTCGAGGTGGGACCGCTCATCGACGCCAGCGCGCTGGACCACGTGGAGGCCCTCGTCCGCGAGGCGGTCGACGACGGCGCGACGGTGGTCACCGGCGGCGGGCGCCTGCCGGGGGAAGGGTTCTTCATGCAGCCCACGGTGCTGGCGGACGTGCGGCCGACTTCCCGCGTGGTGCGCGAGGAGATCTTCGGCCCGGTGGCCCCGGTGATGACCTTCGAGACCGCCGACGAGGCCGTGCAACTGGCGAACGCGACCGAGTTCGGGTTGATCGCCTATGTGTTCGGGCAGGACATCTCGGAGGCCCTGCGCGTGACCGAGCGGCTGCAGACCGGCATGGTGGGGTTGAACTCCGGTGTCATCTCGAACCCGGCGGCTCCGTTCGGCGGGGTGAAGGCGTCGGGGCTCGGTCGCGAGGGCGGGTTCGAGGGCATCGAGGAGTACCTCGAGACCAAGTACGTGGGCCTGAGTCTCTGAGAGGACGGGCGGCGAGCCTGTCGGTGGGCCGTGAGAGCGTGGGGACATGGAGTCAGGCATGCGCGCATGGGTGGCGGCGAGGCGGGCCACCACCCCGGTCCCTAGCATCCGCACCTCACACCCAGCGGCGGACGCGTCGCGTGTAGGCGGCGTACTCCTCCCCGAACAGCGCCAGCAGCGCCCGCTCCTCCGGGCGGATCTGGAAGCGCTGCAGGTAGGTGCCGTACCCGACGACGGGCAGCAACGCCACCGACCGCCGTCGACCGTGCGGTACCCCGGGTGAGGTGCCGCTGCGCCAGGGCCGCGACGCCGGCGATCACCGGGGGAGGAACCCGGAGGTCGAGCGGGTGACGGCGGTACGGGGAGGCCATTCGCACACGGTAGTGCCAGGGGTAGTCTCGGCGCATGGCGGTGCTCGAGTGGCTCATGGACCCCGACCGCTCGGATCCGGCGATCCGCTGGCAGGTGATGCGCGACCTCCTGGATGCCCCCGGGGCCGAGTGGGCGGCGGAGAGGGCGAGGGTGGCGACCGAGGGGTGGGGCGCCCGCCTCCTCGCCCTCGCCGACGCCGGGGGCGGCTGGGCTGGGGCGCCCACTTTCCCGGCGACTACGTCTGGAACGGCCCCGAGGAGGGCCAGCCCTGGACCGCGACGTCGCACGTCCTGGCGTTGCTGCGCGAGTTCGGCCTGCCGCCGGCGGCGCTTACCGGGCAGGTGGAGCTTATCGGACGGAACGTGCACTGGGAGTACGCTCACGAGCCGTACTGGGAGGGCGAGGTGGAGCCCTGCATCAACGGCGCACTGGTGGCCAACGGGAGCTACTTCGGCGTCGACATGACGCCGGTGGTGGAGCGGCTCGTGAGCGAGCGGCTCGTGGACGGCGGCTGGAACTGTGAGGCGGAGCGTGGCTCCGTGCGCTCCTCCTTCGACACCACGATCAACGTGGTGGAGGGACTTGCCGAGTACGAGCGCGTCACCGGCGGTACCCCGGCGTCCCGGGAGGCGCGGCGCAGCGGCGAGGAGTACCTGTTGCGGCGGCACCTGTTCCGCCGTCTCTCCACGGGCGAGCCGGCCGACCCCCGCTACCTGTACCTCCTGCACCCCAACCGCTGGCACTACGACGTGCTGCGGGCACTCGACTACTTCCGGTCTGCGTCCCTGCTCACCAGGGCGAGTCCGGACGAGCGTCTTGGCGAGGCGGTCGCGCACGTGCGCTCGCGGCGACTCGACGACGGCCGCTGGCTCCTCGACTGGAATCCGACGGGCCGCACCTGGTTCGACGTCGACGACGGCGCCGGCCGCCCCTCACGGTGGGTCACCCTCCGGGCGCTCCGGGTCCTGCGCTGGTGGGACGGCGCCGGGCCGGTGGCTCCGGACGCCTCGCTCAGTACGACAGTGCGACCTTGATCCACACCACAGCGAACGCGATGAGCGCCACCCCGAGCGCGATCGTCACCGACGTGGCGCGGCTCGCGCCCCGCTGCCGGGCGATGGCATAGCCGGTGAGCGCGGGGATCGCCCCCAGCATCGCCATCGCCGTGGTGAAGGCGAGACTCGTCCGGTTCAGGAGAATGAAGGGCAACGTGGCGACAGCTGCCACGGCCAGCCCGCCGGCGAGCTGGGCTCCGCCCTCCTTCAGGAGCTCGACGTTCATCTCGGCGTGGTCGACGAGCTGGACCGCCAGGCTGAACGCGAGCCAGTGCATGAGCAGCAGCCCCACCGCGATCCCGTAAACCTCGGCCACCACGACCCACTTCGAGGGCAGGACGTCCGGGGGAACGATGAGCGCCGTCGCCCAGAGCGCCAGGGAGAGATAGAGCGCCGAGACCACGAACTCGCGCAGCAGGCTGTGCCCATGCGGCTCGCCGTGACCGGCCATGAAAACCTCCCCGCCTCGGGAGCTCCACGCGACCACCGCGCAAGCCACTTGGAATCCAAAGGTACCGGTGTGGCCCTCCCCGGTCAGGTCCTCTCGCGGGTCACGCCCGCGGAGGAGCGGCGGGACGCGCGCCCATAGGATGTGCGCGGTGAACCCCACCTGAACGGAGCAGCCATGAACGAGTCATCGCCCGCGGGCGTGCCCGCCCGGCGGGAGCACCGGCTGGTGCGCCGGCTCTTCCTCCTCGACATCCTGCGCGACCGGGAGTCGCGCCCCGCGCTCACCTGGGCGGGGGTGACGCTCCTGGTCGGGACGCTGGTGTACCACCAGCTCGAGGGGTGGAGCCTGCTGGACTCGCTGTACTTCTCCGTGATCAGCCTGGCCACCGTGGGTTACGGGGATCTCACCCCCACCACGCCCGTGTCCAAGGTGTTCACCATCTTCTACATCCTGAACGGGATCGCAATCCTGCTGTCCCTCTTCGACCGGATCCGCGTGGTCCGCGCCAACGCCCGCCCGGGAGCGCTCGAAGCCGGTCCCCACGCCTGACTCAGCGGCGGAACAGCCAGAGAAGCAGGCTGACCACCGCGGACACCAGCAGCATTGAGACCCACGGGATGAAGATGCGGGTGTTCTGGCCTTCCACCCGGATGTCGCCGGGGAGGCGTCCGAACCAGGACAGGCCGCCCGCCCATGCCAGGAGCCCGATGATTACGACCACGATGCCGATCCCCACCAGCACCGGCCCCAGTTGGCGTCCCATGGGGTCCATTCTCCTCGCCCACTGCGGCGGAGTCAGGGCGCGTGCTCAGAACACGCCCGAAGGGACTGCATCAGTCCGCTGATCCGTCGACCTCGACCCGGCCGCGCTCGGTGTCGCTGGAAGTCTGTCCGCCGGTGGTGACCTTCGGCTTGCCCGGCTTCGTCGTGCTGCTGACGCCCAGGCTTGTCATGACGCCGGGCGTGTAGCCGTAGCGATACCCGTCCGCGTTCGGGTGGAAGGACTCGTCCTGGTTGAAGATCTCCACGTTGTGGATCCATGGGGCCGCATCGCAGATGGCGGACCGACGAACGGTTGGCGGACATCAGTGAAGCCGATGCGGGCATCGGCGGCCGCCTGCTCGACCACCTGTGCGAGGAGGTCGGACCCGTCGTTGAGGGCGGTCATCTCGTCCGTCGTGAACGACGTCCACAGGCTGCAGTCTGTGCCGTTGAAGAGCCGCGGATAGCTGGTCGCCACGATCTTCGCGTTGGGCGCCTTGGCCTTCACGGTGGAGAAGAGGTTGCTCAACCGATCCGGGAGTTGGGTCGTCGCCACGCTTCGTGCGGTGGCGACGGCGTCGAGGCAGGCGGTGGTGTCCGTCCCCAGGCAGGTCCTCATGACGTCTGCGAAGCCGATGTCGTTGCCACCGACTGTGATCGTCACATAGGCGGTGCTCGGGGAGAGCGTGGCAAGCTGCAGCCCCGAGACGTCGGCGACGACCGCACCGGCGCAGGCCTGCAGGTCAAGGGCCAGGTTCCCGTTGGAAGCGACGAGCCCAGGGTAGCCCGACAGGGAACGGTCGCATCCGGTGCCGTCGGCCAGATACGTGCCCGCTCCCTCGCCG
>JALHDK010000091.1 GCA_022838965.1 Actinomycetales bacterium
CGGGACCGCGACCCCGTCCTCTCCGGCCATCTCGTGCTCACCACGCGGCGCGGGATTCTCCGCGGCCACGTCCTCCAGCGGCTGCCCGGTGTGCTGGGCCAACCCTGCTGCCATGCGGTCTCCTTCGATGCTGCGATCCTGCCCGGCTGGGCTCACGTCGTGGGGCACCGTCGGGCGGGGGCGGACGTCACCTGGGTGGTCCTCCCCACACCGACGTTATCCCGCCCCTTCCCCGCTCAGGGCGGCCCGAAGTCCCACATGGTGACGGGGCGGATGTGCAATCCGGCACGCTGCCGCCCGGGTCAGCGGGGTGGCGGCACGCCACCCCGCGGCGCTGGCCAGCTCCTACAGCATGCAGGACACGCAGCCCTCGACCTCGGTGCCCTCGAGCGCCATCTGCCGGAGCCGGATGTAGTACAGGGTCTTGATGCCCTTCCTCCAGGCGTAGATCTGGGCGCGGTTGAGATCGCGGGTGGTGACGGTGTCCGGGAAGAACAGGGTGAGGGACAGGCCCTGGTCCACGTGTTGCGTGGCCGCGGCATAGGTGTCGATGATCTTCTCGTACCCGATCTCGTAGGCGTCCTGGTAGTACTCGAGGTTCTCGTTCGTCATGAACGGCGCCGGGTAGTAGACGCGCCCGATCTTGCCCTCCTTGCGAATCTCGATCTTCGAGACGATGGGGTGGATCGAGGAGGTCGAGTTGTTGATGTACGAGATCGACCCCGTGGGGGGCACCGCCTGGAGGTAGGCGTTGTAGATGCCGTGGCGCATCACGGAGTCACGCAGCCTCCGCCAGTCGTCCGGCGTCGGGACGTGGACGCCGGCCTCGCGGAACAGGTCACGCACCCGCGGCGTCCGCGGCTCCCACACCTGGTCGATGTACCGGGCGAAGAACTCGCCGGACGCGTAGGTGGAGTCCGCGAAACCGCCGAAGGCCCTCCCTCGCTCGATCGCGATCCGGTTGGAGGCGGCGAGGGCGTGGAAGAGCACCGTGTAGAAGTAGATGTTCGTGAAGTCGATGCCCTCCTCGGACCCGTAGAAGATCCTCTCCCGCGCGAGGTAGCCGTGCAGGTTCATCTGTCCGAGGCCGATGGCGTGGGACTCGGCGTTGCCGCGCGCGATGGACGGCACCGAGCGGATCTCGCTCTGGTCGGAGACGGCGGTGAGGGCGCGGATGGCGGTCTCGACCGTGAGCCCGAAGTCCGGTGAGTCCATCGCCCGGGCGATGTTCAGCGATCCCAGGTTGCAGGAGATGTCCTTGCCCACGTCCGCGTAGGAGAGGTCCTCGTTGTAGGTGGAGGGGGTGGACACCTGCAGGATCTCGGAGCAGAGGTTGGACATGACCACCTTGCCCTTCACCGGGTTGGCGCGGTTGACCGTGTCCTCGAACATCAGGTACGGGTAACCCGACTCGAACTGGATCTCCGCGAGGGTCTGGAAGAACTGGCGGGCGTTGATCCTCTTCTTGTGGATCCGCTCGTCGGCCACCATCTCGCGATACCGTTCCGTCACGTTGATGTCCGCGAACGCCTTCCCGTACACGCGCTCGACGTCGTACGGCGAGAACAGGTACATGTCCTCGTTGGTGCGGGCGAGTTCGAAGGTGATGTCCGGAACCACCACCCCGAGGGACAGCGTCTTGATCCGGATCTTCTCGTCGGCGTTCTCGCGCTTGGTGTCCAGGAAGGCGAGGATGTCCGGGTGGTGGGCGTGGAGGTACACCGCACCGGCGCCCTGGCGGGCGCCGAGCTGGTTGGCGTAGGAGAAGGAGTCCTCCAGCAGCTTCATGACCGGGATCACGCCCGAGGACTGGTTCTGGATCTTCTTGATGGGTGCGCCGGCCTCGCGCAGGTTGCTGAGCAGGAGCGCCACTCCGCCGCCGCGCTTGGAGAGCTGGAGCGCGGAGTTGATGCCGCGTGCGATCGACTCCATGTTGTCCTCGATGCGCAACAGGAAGCAGGAGACAAACTCGCCGCGCTGCTTCTTGCCCGCGTTGAGGAACGTGGGGGTGGCGGGCTGGAAGCGGCCGCTGATCATCTCGTCGATGAGGTGCAGCGCGAACTCCTCGTCGCCGGCCGCAAGCGTGAGTGCCACCATCACCACCCGGTCCTCGAACCGTTCCAGGTAGCGCCTGCCGTCGAAGGTCTTGAGCGTGTACGAGGTGTAGTACTTGAAGGCCCCGAGGAACGTGGGGAAACGGAAGCCGTACCCGTGGGCGCGGCCGAAGGCCCGTTCGAGGAACTCGCCCGAGTAGCGGTCGAGCACCCCGGCCTCGTAGTAGCCCTCCTCGCGCAGGTAGCGGAGCTTCTCCGCCAGGCTGGGGAAGGTCACGGTGTTCGGGTTGACGTGCTGCAGGAAGTACTGGCGAGCCGCCTCGCGGTCCTTGTCGAACTGGATGCGGCCCTCGTCGTCATACAGGTTCAGCATCGCGTTGAGGGCGTGGTAGTCCAGCTGTGGCGGGACGGGCCCCGTTCCTACGCGGACATCTGCGAGTGTCTCGACCACAGCTGTTCCAGTCCCTCCCGGACCCGCTGGACGTCCTCCGCGGTTCCCAGTAGCTCGAATCGGTAGAGGTAGGGCACCTGGCACTTCGCGGCGATGATGTCACCCGCGAGGCCGAAGGCCCGTCCGAAGTTGGTGTTGCCGGCGGCGATGACCCCCCGGAGGAGTGCCCGGTTGTGTGGATCGTTCAGGAATCTGATCACCTGCCGGGGGACCGCCCCCCCGGTGTTGCCGCCGCCGTAGGTCGGAACGATGAGGACGTACTCCTCGTCCACCCGGAATCCGTCCTGCCACTGCAGCGGGATCCGGGTGGCGGGCAGGCCGAGCCGCTCCACGAAGCGGTGCGTGTTCTCGGACACCGACGAGAAATAGACGATCCGTCCCATCGATCCTCCCCGGGGCTGTCTCGGCCCGCCACCCTTCCCCGTCGGTGGCGGGCACGCGGTTCAGGCGGTGCGGACGCCCGCCCCGGCGGACACCCGGGCCGCCGCCCTGATGCGGTCCGGGCGGAACCCGGACCAGTGGTCCCCGTCCGCGAACACCACGGGAGCCTGCTGGTAGCCGAGCGCCTTCACCGTCTGGAGCGCCTCGGGATCCGTGGTGATGTCCACGACGGTGTACTCGAGGCCAAGCTTCGCCAGCGCGCGGTAGGTGGCATCACACTGCACGCAGTTCGGCTTGCTGTAGACGGTGATGCTCATCTGCGGTCTCCTCCTGCCCTCACAGCCGCAACTTCCGCCGCTGTAACAACATGTGTGTGATTTGCTCGAACGTAGGGGTGTCCCCGGTGCAGCAACACTACAGCTAGTGGTCCCAAAGCAACAGCACCACTACATTTTGTGTCGGCGTGTCGATCGCAGCGTGTCATCCCCACTCCGTCCCGCCCGCTGTGGACTCCCGGCTCCCGGCTGGGGACACGCTGTGGAGCCGTCCGACGGCCCCAGCCGGGAACCGCAACCAAGTCTCCCCGGCACCACTGACAGAAACCCCGGCGGCGATCCGGCCCCCACCCCTGTGGATGGGCGCCCGCCGTCGTCGTCCACAACGGTGGACGGGCGGCCCCGGAAATCGCGGCGGGGTCTCAGCACTCCACGACGTTGACCGCGAGGCCGCCCTGCGCGGTCTCCTTGTACTTGCTCATCATGTCCATCCCCGTCTGCCGCATGGTCTCCACGACCGCATCGAGGGACACGGTGTGCGTCCCGTCCCCCCACATGGCGAGGCGTGCGGCGTTGATCGCCTTCACCGCCGCCACCGCGTTGCGCTCGATGCAGGGGATCTGGACGAGGCCGCCGATCGGGTCGCAGGTGAGCCCGAGATTGTGCTCCATGGCGATCTCGGCCGCGTTCTCCACCTGGGGCGGACGCCCACCCATCACCTCGGCCAGTCCGGCCGCCGCCATCGCCGACGCCGATCCCACCTCGCCCTGACAGCCCACCTCGGCCCCGGCGATGGAGGCGTTCGTCTTGATGATCGTGCCGATCGCGGTGGCGGCGAGCAGGAAGCGCCGCACCCCCTCCTGGGACGCGCCGGGGACGAAGGTCAGGTAGTACTTGAGAACGGCCGGGATCACGCCGGCCGCCCCGTTGGTGGGGGCGGTGACCACCCGGTGTCCCGAGGCGTTCTCCTCGTTCACGGCGAGAGCGAACAGGTTCACATCACCAGCAACGGATCGGCCTGCCGCGGCGCGACCGGGCAGTCGTCCGCGGCCGCGTCCCAGCCCAGCGCGGCCGCTTCGCGCGCCTTCAGCTCGCGGAACAGCCGCCCCGCCCGGCGCGGCACCCCCAGCCCGCCGGGCAGGATCCCCTCACCTTCCAGACCGGCGAGGATGCACTGGTTCATGGCCCGCCAGATCTCGTCGAGGCGCGCGTCCAGCTCGGCACGCGGCCGCATCGCCTCCTCGTTCGCACGCACCAGGTCCGCCACCCCCAGTCCCGCGGCCGCACAACGGGCGAGCAGCTCGGCACCGCTCCCGAAAGGGTGGGGAGGGACGACGACGACGCCGTCGCCGTGGTCCTCCAGCGGTCGCGTGGTGTCCCCCTCGAGTCGCGTCACGAAACCGCCCCCGATGGAGAAGTAGACCCGGTCCAGGACGGGTGTGGCATCCGCCGCGGTGATCCGCAGGGCGTTGACGTGCTGCGGGAGGCTGGCGTGGGGGAGGAAGCGGATGTCGCGCTCCGGGTCGAAGGGCACCGCGAGGGTGCCGGCCAGCCGCAGCTCCCCGCGTGCCGCGACCTCGTCCCAGAGGCTGGCGATGACCTCGGCGGGGCAGGTGCGGGGATGGTAGCCGGCCAGGCCCCACAGCACCGCCCTGTCGGTGCCGTGACCGTGACCGGTGGCGCCGAGGGAACCGTACAGGTCCACCACGACGCGGGACACCGGTGGTCTCGTCGCCGCCACCTCCTGCGCGAACGACAGCGCCGCCTTCATCGGACCCACCGTGTGCGACGACGACGGCCCGATCCCGATGGAGAACAGGTCGGTCACCGACAGCGGGCGGGCGGTGGGCCGGGGGGAGGGGTGGGCACGCAGGTCGGGGACGCCCTCGTGGTGGTCGGTTCCCATACCAGCAGTCTGCCACCGGGACGGCTCCACCGGCAGGGGCACGGCACACCCGTCCGGCCAGCCTTGGCCCCCGCCCCCGGGTGGGCCATCCTTGCAGGATGACCCAAAGTGCGGCGCCGGAGGACCTCGCCCTGCTGCGCCGTTTCGAGCCGGTGCTCCGCCTGACCGCCGGCGAGATGTTCCACCCCACGCCCGTCGAGACCTACCTGGCGCAGTCCCAGCTTCTCCTCCACGCGGGCACGCCGTACGCCGAGGTGATCGCGGACCGCGGAGAACTCGATCCGGACACGCTCGCGGCGCACGGCCGCGCCCACCCGGACGGCGCCCTCTCGTTGCGGTACGTGACCCGCGGCATGGGCTTCCGGGAGCACCGCGCCTGGCTACGCCGCGGTGGCCGGGACCACTTCCGGCCCGTGAGCCGCGCGGCCGCCGTCGGGCTGCTGTCCCGGCTCATCGCCGCCCTCATGCAGTTGAGCCTCCTCGTCCGGGGCCGCGTCCCCGGCGGATGGACGGCCGCGGCGGTGGAGCAGGCCAGGGAGGCCAACCCGGCGCGGCGCACCGCGTGGTACGGGCGGGTGGCCCGCGAGGCCGGGTTCGTCATCCTGCAGTACTGGTTCCTCTACCCGATGAACGACTGGCGGTCCTCCTTCGGCGGTGTCAACGACCACGAGGCGGACTGGGAGCAGGTGACCATCTTCCTCGCCGACGAGCCCGAGCCCCGGCTCCTGTGGGTGGCCTTCTCCAGCCACGACGAGGTGGGGGCCGACCTGCGGCGCCGCCGGGATGACCCGGACCTGCAGTTCGTGGGGGAGCATCCGGTGGTGTTCGTGGGCGCCGGATCGCACTCGGGGGCCTACCTCCCCGGGGAGTACCTCGTGACCGTGGCGCCGGTGCTCCCCCGCTGGCTGGACGCGACCCGGCGGACGATCGCGGGCCTGATCCCGGGCAGGGAGGCCTCCGAGCTGAGCGTGGGGATCCCGTATCTCGACTACCGGCGTGGCGACGGGCTGTCCATCGGCCCGGGCCAGGACCAGGAGTGGGAGGCCCACCTCATCGACGACTCCACCCCGTGGGTCCGGGAGTACCGCGGCCTGTGGGGCCTGGAGACGCGCGACCGGTTCGGGGGCGAGCGGGCTCCCGCCGGCCCGCGCTACGAGCGCGACGGCCGGGTGCGCCAGTCGTGGGGTCAGCCGGTGGCGTGGGCGGACCTCGACGGCGTCCCGCCCACCGCCGCCGCGGCCGCCGCCCTGTGGGAGGGGCGCGCCGCCGAGCTGGACCGGCGGCGCGCGGCTGTCGACGAGGCGCTCGGGGCGGCGCGGGCGGAGCTGCGCGCCGCCACCGTGGCCGAGGGGGTCACCGGGCGGGCGACGACGTCGCGGGCGGTCGCTGCCGCCGCCCGGAGGCGCGTGGCGGAGCTGCGCGCCGAGCAGGCGGCCCTGGCGAACGCGCACGACGACGCCCTGCGCTTCCGGGGGCAGCCGGTGGTGCTGCCGCACCCCCATGCGCACCTGCGGCACCGGGCGGTGCCGCTCTCGGCCGGCGCCGGATCGCGCGTGCTCGGGGTGTGGGCGGCGCTGTCGGCGGCACTGCTCATGGCCACCCTCGGGGGCCTCATGGTGGCGAATCCGCCGCGGCTGCTGGTGTGGACGACGGTGGTGATCGCGGGGATGATCGCGCTGGAGGCGGTCCTTCGCGGGCGGCTCTTCACGCTGGTCACGAATGTGCTGGTCACGGCGGGGGTCCTCATCACCATCGGGGTGGTGGTGGCGTTCACCCTCGCGAACCTCCGCGTGACGGCGGGCATCCTGCTCCTGCTGGCGGCGGCCTACCTGCTCGTCCGCACCATCTCCGACGCCAGCGGAGTGGATCGGACGGCGGGCGGCGGGGCGGCGCCGCTGATCCTCTCCGCGCCCGCTCAGCCGTGCGCCTCCGGCAGGCCGCGCAGCCGCACGGACAGGCAGGTCACGCCGCCTTCCAGCTTCTCGAACTCGGAGATGTCCACCGCGAGGACCTCCAGCCCGCGGTCACGAAGCAGCGTGGCCGTCTCCGGCGCGCTCGCCGACATGAGCACGGTGGTCCCTCCCAGCAGCACCACGCTCGCACCGTGCTCCTCCTCCACCGGCAGGAACCGGGGGAAGATCGAGGTGTCGTCCATCCGCGGCGGATAGCCGATGATCGTGCCATCCGGAAGGGCGGTCAGCACGGACTTCAGATGGATCGCCTTCGTCAGGGGCACCGGCACCACCCGGGCCCCCAGGGGCCGGAGCTGCTCGGCGAGCTGCCGGAGCCCGTCGGCGTTGGTCCGGGCGCCCTGCCCGACCCACACGGTGTTCCCGAACTTGAGCACGTCGCCACCGTCGAGGGTCCCGGGCTCCTCGATGTGCGCGATGCGGTAACCGAGGCCGCGGACCTTCGCCTCCGCCGCCGCCGTCTCGCCGCGCCGCTGCCCCGCGCCGGGGCGCGCGATCACCGCGAGGTCGCCGTAGACCACCATCGTGTCCTCCACGAAGGCCGAATCGGGGTACTCGTCGGCCGGAGGCACCTCGTGGGTCTCCCACCCGGCGATGTGCAGGGCCTCAAGGTAGGACCGCCACTGCTCGAGCGCCCGGGCGGGATCCACCGGGGACCGTTCGATGTGGGTGACAATGCCCTCCGCCAGCCGCGAGGAGGGACGACGGACCAGCGCGTGCTTCGCGTACATGCCGACATTGTTCCCCACTACCGTGGGGGGCATGCGGACGATGAACGTCGAGTCCTTCAATCTGGACCACCGGGCGGTGCGCGCACCCTACATCCGGGTGGCGGACCGGAAGGTCCTGCCCCACGGGGACGTGCTCGTGAAGTACGACATCCGGTTCTGCCAGCCCAACCGGGAGCACCTCGAGATGCCCACCGTCCACTCCCTCGAACACCTCATGGCCGAGAACCTCCGCACCCACGCGGACGACATCGTGGACTTCTCCCCGATGGGCTGCCAGACCGGCTTCTACCTCATCGTCGCCGGCGACCACGACGACGCCACCATCCACGACCTGGTCGCCGCCACCCTCCAGGACGTCCTCGCAGCGGCGGAAGTGCCCGCCGCGAACGAGATCCAGTGCGGGTGGGGTGCACACCACGACCTCGCCGGCGCGCAGCGGGCGGCGCGCCGGATGCTGGAGCAGCGCGACCACTGGACGGAGGTCATGGCATGAGCGCGATCACCATCGACGCCCTCGTGGTCACCGCGATGGACGCCGAGACCCACCCGTTCCTCGTGGCGTCGGATCACCGTCCCGTCGAGGTCCCCCTGGGCGCCGCGTGGCGCGTGGACCACGGGGGCCGCTCCGTGGTGGTGCTCCGCTCCGGGATCGGTCTCGTCAACGGCGCGGCCGCGACGGCGGCCGCACTCACCCGGTTCCGGCCCGCCGCCCTCATCTCCGCCGGATCCGCCGGCGGGCTGGCCGCGGGCATCCTCGTGGGCGACGTCGTCGTGGGCACCTCCTTCGCCTACGCCGACGCCGACGCGTCCGCCTTCGGTTACGCTCCCGGCCAGATCCCCGGGATGCCCGAGGTCTACACCGCGGACGCGGCGCTGTCCGCGAGCGCGCTGGCCGCCCGCACGGGCACGATGCGCATCCGTCCGGGGCGGATCGTCTCGGGCAACTCGTTCGTGGACGCCCGCACGGTCGACCGCGTGCGCGCCCTGTTTCCCAGTGCCCTCGCGGCCGACATGGAGTCGACGGCGCTGGCCCAGGTCGCCTACCTGCACAATCTCCCGTTCCTCTCGGTGCGCGGGATCTCCGACCTGTGCGGCCCCCACGCGGGGACCGACTTCCAGGTCTCCCTCGCCGAGGTGGCGGAGCGGGCCGCCGACGTGGTGCGGCACGTCATCGACCGGCGGGGCTGAGGCCGCGCTACCGGCCCGCCGGGCAGGTCAGGGGGCGAGCAGGGCGGCGATGGTGGCGAGGGACGGGATGGCGAGCAGCGTCGTCGCGAGCACGGCACCGCGGGCGAGGGAGGTGGCGGTGCCGGTGCGGAAGGCGGCGACATAGGTGTTCTGGGCCGTCGGAAGGCCCGCCATCGCCACCACTGCGAACAGGGCGTGGCCGGAGAGCCCGAAGACGAGCGTGGCGACGATCCAGGCCAGCGCCGGCTGGACGGCGAGCTTCAGGGTGGTGGCGAGGCTGACGTTCACCCAGGTACGGCGGCGCTGGCGGGCCACGGCCTCGTCCACCCGGGGGCGCAGGGCGGCGGTGATGCCCGTCATCGACAGGCCGAAGGCGATGAGCACGGACGGCACCGCCGCCGCGCCGATGACACGGAGAGGTTCGAGGACGAGCTCCGGCATGGGCGTACCGGTGGCCCCGAGGACCATCCCCGCCGCGGACGCGAGCACCAGCGGGTTCGTCACCACCACGCGCACCACGCGGGCGAACGAGGTGGTGCCGTCCCCGGAGACCAGGTCAGCGAGCACGAAGAACATCGGCGTGAAGAAGCCGAGCTGGAACAGCAGCACCGGGACCACGTGCGTGGCAGAGCCCAGCACGTAGGCGGCCAGGGGGATGCCCAGGTGCGCCGCGTTGGCCAGGGAGGACGCCATCGCACCCACCACTGTCTCGCCCCGCGCGTCGCGCCGCACGAACCGCGAGACGAGGGCGAAGGTGCCGGCGGATCCGATGGCACTCACCGCCGCGATGGCGAGCGGCGCCCCCACCAGGGCGCGGATGTCCGTGGTGGAGAGAGTGGCGAACAGCAGGCAGGGGGTGGCCACGTAGTAGACGAGGCGGTTCAGCACCTCCTGGGCACCCTCACCGAGGACATCGAAGCGCCCCAGCGCCCAGCCCAGCAGGATGATCGCCCAGACCACGGACATCCCGGCGAGCACCCCTGACACGTGAGCATGCTCTCACGTCCGGACGTCCGCCCTCCGCTGGTTTTTTACGACAGACCGTCGTAAAGTCTCCATCGCCCAGTTCCGCTCGGCCCCAGGAGGACCCATGGCAGCAGCGTCCGTCAGTGAAACCCGCAGCGCGAACCGATCCCGCTGGATCGCGCTCGTCGGGATCGCCATGGGCGTCGCCCTCGTCATCATGGACGCCACCATCGCCAATGTGGCCCTGCCCGTGGTGATCCAGGATCTCGGGCTGAACGCCACCGAGACCCAGTGGATGAACGCCATCTACTCCCTCGTCTTCGCCTCCCTCATCCTGCTGTCCGGACGTCTCAGCGACATCCACGGCCGGCGCCGGCTCTTCCTCATCGGGATCACCCTGTTCATGGTCGCGTCGCTGGCCGTGGGCAGCGCCCCGAATCCCCAGGTGCTGATCGGTGCCCGCCTGGTGCAGGGCGTCGGCGCCGCCCTCGTCATGCCCTCCACCCTGTCCACCATCAACGCCCTCTTCCACGGCAGGGAGCGCGCGGTCGCCTTTGCGGTCTACGGCTCGATGATCGGCGGGATGGCGGCGGTGGGCCCGCTGATCGGCGGCTGGCTCGCCACCGACGTCAGCTGGCGCTGGGCGTTCTGGCTGAACATCCCGTTCAGCCTTGCGGCGATCGTGATCGGCCTCCGCTTCGTCCCCGAGACCCGCGACCCCCGCCACCACCGGGGCATCGACCTCCCCGGCACCCTGCTCGCCACCCTCGGCATGGGGTCGATCGTCTACGGACTCATCGAGTCCTCCACCTACGGCTGGATCACCGGCCCCGACGGCGAGTTCTCCCCCGTGCCGTACGCGCTCGCCATGGGCCTGCTCGCCATGACGGCCTTCGTCCGCGTCGAGCGCCGCCGCCAGGCCGCCGACGTCGTGGTGCTCGCCCACCTCGACATGTTCCGGATCCGCTCCTTCCGCTACGGCTCGCTCGCCGCCCTCATCGTCTCGCTCGGGGAGTTCGGGATGCTGTTCGTGCTCCCCCTCCTCCTTCAGGGAGCCCTGGGCTACACCGCCATCGGGACCGGCTGGATCATGATGGCTCTCGCGGGTGGCACGTTCCTCGCCTCCGGGGCGGTACCCGCCGCCACCCGGGCCCTCGGCCAGCGGGCGGTCGTGCGGCTGGGCCTCATTCTCGAAGCGGTGGCCATCGCGGCACTCGCCCTTGCGCTGCCGGCCAACGGCGGCCTCATCGCGGGGATCCTGGCTGTCTACGGCGTCGGCGTCGGCCTCGCGACGGCGCAACTCACCAACGTCATCCTCGGGGACGTGCCGGTCGCGCGGTCCGGCGAGGCGTCGGGCATGCAGACCACGGCACGGCAACTCGGGACCTCGCTGGGCATCGCCCTCCTGGGAGGTCTCCTGATCTCCGGGCTGACCACCGGGACGCGTGACGGCCTGGAGGCCGCGGGCATGCCGGCCCCGGTGGTCGACCGGGTGGTCGAGATCGTCCACGAGTCGGTGGGGTCCGCGATCCCGGTGCTGGCGGCCGACCCGGCCACCGCCCAGGCTGCGGAGATCGCTGCGGACGCGCTGGTCTCGGCCGCCAGGGTGACCACGGGGATCGCGGCGGGCGTCCTGGGGATCGGCGTGCTCGCCACCCTCGCGCTCCCGCGGCGCGAGGAGGACGAGGCCCCCGCTCCGGCCACGGGCCCGACGCCCGCGTGAGGCGCCCGCGGGCCGGGCGTCACGCCCGCCGGCCGGGCCGCCACGCGGAGACGGTCGGTTCCCCGGTAAGCCAGAAGCGCCACGGGTGCGCCGCGGCGTCGCCCCCTGGCCCGCTGACGCCGACCCGCGGACCCGTGGAGATCCGCCCGACGGGGACGGGCTCGGCGGGCAGCCAGAGGGACCACTCCGCGCC
>JALHDK010000397.1 GCA_022838965.1 Actinomycetales bacterium
ACAAGCAACACTCGATGCGGCGCTACAGCGAGGAGCCGCCGACGAGGTCACTGCAGACGTCGCCGAAGCCTGCCGACAGGCGGATCTCGTCATCCTCTGCCAGCCGCCCGAGGCTGTAGTGGGCATGATGCCCCTCGTCGATGGAGCGGTGGGAGCTGACGCGGTCGTGACCGATGCCGCCTCGGTGAAGGTCCCGGTGGTGACCGCCGCCGAGGCGAACCTCAGTCGTCCCGGGCGGTTCGTTGGTGGCCACCCGATGGCGGGCTCCGAGAGGACGGGCGTGGAGCACGCTAAGGCTGACCTCTTTGAGGGCGCGAACTATGTGCTCACGCCCACCTCAAGCACGAGCGACGACGCCTTGAGTGTGGTGCGGGATCTGGCGGAAGGGCTCGGGGCACGGGTGCGAGTGATGCCGCCCGAGGAGCACGACCGAGCGGTTGCGGCCGCCAGTCACGCCCCTCACGCCGTGGCCGCGGCGCTGACCCGCGCCGTACTGACTAACTCTGCCGCTGTCGAGGTCCACGGCGCTGGTCTTCGTGACACCACTCGGGTTGCGGCTTCCGATGCCGCGATGTGGCGGCAGATACTCCTGGCGAACGCCGTTGCGGTCCTCGATGCTCTCGAACAGGTGCAGGGCGAGCTGGACGCTCTGCGCAATGCGCTCGCCGCTAGGGATGAGGCCCGCGTCGAGGAGTGGCTCCGCGATGCCGCCGTGCTTCGACGAGCGCTGGACTCGGCCGCGGAGGATGACGCATGAAGACGCTCATCGTCCGCGGAGGCCGTCCGCTTCGCGGCTGTGTCTCGGTGCCTGGGGATAAGTCGATCTCCCACCGAGCCGCGCTATTGGGGGCCGTGGCCGAGGGCGTCACGCGGATCACCGGGTTCCTGCGGGGCGAGGACTGCCTCGCCACCCTCGAAGCTCTGCGGGCGCTGGGCGTGGCGGTCGACGACAACGGGCATGAGGTCGTCATCCATGGGATCGGCGAGGAGGGGCTTTCCACGCCCCGGGGCCCTCTCTGCGTGGGGAACTCAGGCACGCTCTTGCGGCTGCTCGCCGGCCTGGTCGCCGGGTACCCGGTGGAGGCCACCCTCGACGGTGACGCCTCTATCCGCCGGCGCCCCATGGATCGCATCGCGATCCCGCTGCGGTCGATGGGCGCGAGGGTCTCCGGCGCCGGCGACCGCTGTCTGCCTCCTGTGACGGTTCGCGGTGGGGACCTGCGGCCCATCAGCTACACGTCGCCCGTGGCCAGCGCTCAGGTGAAGTCCTGCGTGCTCCTCGCGGGACTGCGGTGCCACGGGGTGACGAGCGTAACCGAGCCAAGACCCTCCAGGGATCATACCGAGCGCATGCTCGAGGGCTTCGGCGCC
>JALHDK010000398.1:0-769 GCA_022838965.1 Actinomycetales bacterium
GGCGTCCCGCCGTGCAACGGAGACTGCGGCTGCGAGGGCGGCGCGACGGTCCACTACCCCAACGGCGATATCAGCCCGACCCGGGACCCAACCCGTGCCGACGCGCTCTACGGGCTCGACTTCACCACCAACCCGCCGTCCGTGCGCCCGCCCAGCTGGAAAGAGATCATGACCTACTGCCTCCCGGAATGGGTCTCCGACTACACGTACACCGCGCTCTACAACCGGCTCCTGTGGGAGGCCAGCACGGCAACCGCATCCGTGCAATCGGCAGCGGCGTCGGAACACCTGGCAGTGTTCAGCAGCATCATCACCCCCACAGACCAGGTGAGCTTGGGGGCCTTCTACCGCGTACCCGACAGCTGGGACGTGTTCGAGCGCGTGCCGGGAGCCTACAGCATCCGGCTGCTCGGCTCCGGTGGCGCGACGCTCGCCGACTACCCGTTCACGCCGCGATACACGCACCTCGATCCGGGCCCCACATGCGGCACGGGGGCCGAGGAGCAGCCTGCGGCCCTGATCACGGAGTATGTCCCCTGGGTGGTGGGGACCACGCGCGTCGCCATATATCACGGGACGCAGGAGCTGGCATCGCGCTCGGTGAGCGCGCACGCGCCGCAGATCGCGCTCACCTACCCCAACGCCGGCGCGCTGACCGGCGACGCGGTCACCGTCTCGTGGGCGGCAAGCGATGTCGACGGCGGCACCCGCGAGGCGACGCTGGAGTTCAGCACCGACGGCGGCGCCACCTGGGCGCCGGTGGGAAGCG
>JALHDK010000398.1:819-2181 GCA_022838965.1 Actinomycetales bacterium
CGGGATTACGACGACCCAGGTGACACTAGCGCTGGCCCATCTCCCTGGCACGACACAGGGCAAGTTCCGCGTCATCGTCACCGACGGCGTCAACACGGCGACGGACGCCTCCGATGGCCTGCTGACGGTGGAAAACAAAGCCCCGGAGGTGCGCATCACATCGCCAGAGGCGCTTGCAGTCTTTGTGGAGGGCCAGTCGGTGGCCCTCGAGGGACGTGCGATGGACGTGGAGGACGGGTCGCTGTCGGGCGCCGCGCTCGTCTGGACGTCCGACATCGTCGGCCCTCTGGGCACCGGCGGGCTGCTCCACCGCACCGATCTGCCCGTGGGCGTCCACACGATCACACTGACCGCAACCGACGATGGCGGGACGACGGGTAGCGCGAGCGTGACCATCAGCGTGGGGGTGCAGGGCACCGGAGCGCGCGTCTACCTGCCGCTCGTGGTGCGGCACTGAACCCCAAGCAAGGAGGAGACTCCGTCCCTCGCAGGGCTTCGGCGCCCTGCGAGGGGTTCTGGATCGCGTGCCGCGACGCTGCTTCCGCGCAGAACCCTCGTGAGGGAGCGCGTCGCAACGCCCTCGATCTGGGTGCTGCGGACCTGAAGAGCGAGCGCCCGCGCAATCTCGGCGCCCACCAATCCACGGTCCCCAACACCCGGGCGGGCGAACCAAGTTCCAAGCGCTGAGCTGCCTCAGCCGCGGCGAAACCCTCCCAGGGGGAGAGACCCGTTACGGTACCCAGCGGGCCAGACCGCCGCCGCTTCCATCGCCGCCACCACTCACCCAGAGGGTCCCAAAGCGGTCGATGGCCAGGCCAGCGAGGTAGTTGGTGGGAAGGCCATCGGCCGTGGTCCAGGATGTCCAGCTCGCGCCGCCATCGTCCGAGAAACGCAATGTGTCGCCGGCGGTCACCCAGATGCGACCATTGGGCCCCACCGCGATATCGCGGATGGCTGCCCCGGCGCCGGCAAGCGGTTCGGCTGTCGCTCCATCGTAGCGCGCCAACCCGCCCATCGTGCCAATCAGGAGCGCGCCATCGTCGAGCAATGCGAGCGCCTGGATGGTGCCGCCCTTGAGCGCGGCGTCGTCCTTGGGCAGGATGACGGCAACGCTGCCGTTCTCCCACCGCGCCAGCCCGCTACCGGTGCCGATCCACATCGCCTCGCCGTCGCGCAGGAGCGCGTTGACCGTCGGGTTGGGCAAGCCGTTGGCCTCGGTCAGCGCCGACTCGCTCGCCCCATCCCAGATCACGACCCCCTTGTCGGTGCCAAACCAACCGCGACCTTGAGCATCGGCGCTCACGGCACGCGCCGTCCGCAGCCCTTCCTTCACGCTCCAGGTGCCATTCGCGTAACGCGTCG
>JALHDK010000399.1 GCA_022838965.1 Actinomycetales bacterium
AAGGTTTCTTGCGCCTGTAGAAAGTTTCTTGTGGACGTACCCGGGCTCGGCCTTCTCGGCGTCCTGGTTCTCCTTCTTCAACAGCTCGTCGATGAGGAGTCCCAGGTCGCCGGCTCGCTCACGGAGCGGCGGGATCTTCAGCACAGCGACGGCGAGCCTGTAGAAGAGGTCCTCGCGAAAGCGCCCGGCCTCCACTTCCTCGATGACGGTGCGGTTGGTCGCCGAGACCACGCGAACGTCCACGTCGATGTCGGACGTGGACCCGACCCTCGTGACCTTCGATTCCTGGAGGACTCGGAGCAGCTTCACCTGCGCGTCCAGGGGCAGCTCGCCGAGCTCGTCGAGGAAAAGGGTCCCGCCGTGAGCCTCTTCGAAGACGCCCTTGCGTAGCCGGTCGGCGCCGGTGAACGCCCCCTTCTCGTGGCCGAACAGGACGCTCTCGACGAGGGTCGAAGGGATGGCGCCGCAGTTCACGGACTTGAACGGCCTGTCCCGGCGTGGACTCGCTTGGTGGATGGCCTTCGCGAACAGCTCCTTGCCCGTGCCCGACTCGCCCTCGATGAGCACGGGGACGTTCCGAAGCGCGACCCGACGCGCGCGTTGGACGAGGCGAGCCATCACCTTGCTGCGGTGGATGATGTCCTTGAACTCCGGCGCGGAGGGCGACTTTGCCGTGCTCTGGCTTCGCAGGCGCTCGTCGGGCTCACGCAGCAAGTCGGGGAGAAACTCGGCCGCGATGTCGAACGGAACCGTGACCGTCTTTACGCCCTGCTCGCGCGACGACTCGATCAGCTCGGCGGAGAACACCGTCTTCCCGAGCAGCACCCACACGGCGGCCATCGGCGGCGAGCCGGGGCTCAAGTGGAAGGTCAGCGCCGAGTCCCTCTCCTGTGCCTGGCAGGCGCGGAGCGCAGCCTTGTAGATGCCGCCCCAGTCCGTCGGGCCGGCCAGCTCCTCGGGGCGCTCCACGACCTCCGCCTTCGTCCGTGCCTTGAGCCACGCGACGTACGACGGGAGCATGTTCTGGTGCTCGGGCTTGCTGAAGTTCTCGAGGAGCACCACCCGCTCGAACTCGCGGACCTTGAGCGCCTGCGCGACGGGGCCAACGTCGCCGGCCGTCTCTTTTGAGGGGCCGAGGAGGTCGGAGACGCCGACCCACGCGATGAGTACTCGCCGCATTGAGCAACGGTACAAGAAAGCTTGCGTCATCACAACGCCGCTTGTGCAGCGAGCTTTGCGAAGCGGAATTCCGCTGCGATTCGCGGCTGATCGAAGCCGCCAAACCGGTGGCACGCCTCCTGCGTCATCACCAACCCCACGGGAGCCCCAAATCCGATACGAAAGGGTCCCCCGCAAGAGCT
>JALHDK010000092.1 GCA_022838965.1 Actinomycetales bacterium
GAGCGGTGCTGATGGCGCACCGGTCCGGAGTAGCGTGTCTGCATGCGCCGCAGCACCGCCTTCCTCACCGACATGTACGAGCTGACGATGGTCGACGCGGCTCTCGAATCCGGCCACGCGCACCGGCGATCCGTCTTCGAGGTGTTCAACCGGCGGCTGCCGGGCAGCCGGCGTTACGGCGTGGTCGCCGGGACCGCCCGGGTCCTCGACGCGGTGGAGAGGTTCCGCTTCACCGAGGAGCAGCTCGCGTTCCTGCGGGGAATCGTCCGGCCGTCCACGATCGACTTCCTGCGCGACCTGCGGTTCCAGGGTTCGATCGCGGGCTACGGCGAGGGCGAGTGCTTCTTCCCCGGCTCGCCGATTCTCACCGTTGACGGGACCTTCGCGGAAGCGGTGGTCCTGGAGACGGTCGTCCTGTCGATCCTGAACCACGACTGCGCGGTGGCCGCTGCAGCGTCGCGGATGACGACGGCGGCTCACGGCCGCCCGTGTCTCGACATGGGGGCGCGGCGGACGCACGAGGAGGCGGCGATCGCCGCGGCACGCGCCGCCGTCGTCGGAGGCTTCGTCGGGACATCGGACATGGAGGCGGCGCGCCGGTACGGCATTCGGCCGATCGGCACCGCCGCGCACGCCTTCACGCTCCTGCACGAGGACGAGGAGGCGGCCTTCGCCGCCCAGGTCGCGGCGCTCGGCCCCGGGACCACCCTGTTGGTGGACACGTACGACGTGACGAGAGGCGTGGAACGTGCGGTCGCGGCGGCCCGTGCCGCCGGGGGTGAGCTGGGGGCGGTGCGGCTGGACTCGGGAGACCTGGTCGCCCAGGCGTTCATGGTGCGCAAGCAGCTGGACGACCTCGGCGCCACGACCACGCGGATCACCGTCACCTCGGACCTGGACGAGTACGCCATCGCCGCACTGGGTGCCGCTCCGGTCAACGCGTACGGCGTGGGAACGAGGCTCGTGACGGGTTCGGGTCACCCCACCGCGGAGCTGGTGTACAAGATGGTCGCCCGGGCGGACGCCACCGGCACGCTCGTCCCCGTCCACAAGGAGTCCGCGGCGAAACGGTCCGTGGGGGGCCGGAAATGGGCCGGGCGGGTCCTGGAGGGGGGACGTGCGGTCGAGGAACTGGTGGTCGCGGCGGACGACGCGCCGACCGCGCTCGAGTACCTCCGGCGTGAGAACGCGCGCCCCCTCCAGGTGGATCTCGTCGTCGACGGCACGATCATCGAGGAGCACCGATCCCGGGATGCCCTCAGCCGCGCCACCGAACGGCACCTCGCCTCCCGCGCGGAACTCCCCCACCCGGCGTGGCGCCTGTCCGAGGGAGACCCCGGGATCATGACCCGGCAGGTATCGCTCCTGCGGTGACGCCTGGCCCGGGCGGGCGTCAGCCCTTCAGTGCCTCGAAGATCTCCTTGCACGCCGGGCAGACCGGATAGCGCGACGGGTCGCGGCGGGGCGTCCACACCTTCCCGCACAACGCGATGACGGGACGGCCAGTCATCGCCGACGATGCGATCCGGTCCTTCCTCACATAGTGCGCGAACCGCTCGCCCTCACCGGCGTCGTCGGACGTCTCCTCGCGTTCGAGCACGGCGGTCGTGCCCTGGTGTGCGGGTGCGGCCGGTTCCTCGGGCGCGCGGGGAGTGTCCTGTGCGGCGGTGGTCGTCATGGGACGAGTGTAAGTCCGGCCGTGCCGGGGTGGCGACAGCGGCCCTACCTGGCGACCGCGTTCTTCAGCGCGGAGCCTGCCGAAATCCTGACGCCGTAGCCCTTGGGGATCTTGATCTCCTCGCCGGTCCGCGGGTTGCGTCCCGTCCGTGCCGCTCGTTCCACCCGCTCGACCGACAGGAGGCCGGTGATCTTGACCGGCTCCCCCTTGCCGAGCGACTCGACGAGGACCTCCTGCAGCGCAGCCAACGCGGCATCCGCGTCCTTCTTGGTGAGACCGGCGCGCTCTGCCATCGCCGCGACGAGTTCGGTTCGGTTGACGGACATGTGATCTCCTCGGTGGTCGGTGGGCTCCGCTGTTCCGGTGCCGCTGCCACGACGATACGCACACGAGCCGCGATTGTCGCATCAGACGTGCGCACGCCGTGGATCACGGCACGCGGTAGGTCCACTCATCGGTGAGGAACTTCGTGCGCATCAACTCCTCCGCGGCGGCCAGCTCGGCGGCGGTGTACTCCGACCGCCTGGTCCGGTGGAGCGACTCGAAGTGGGCGATCAGGGCGTCAATGATGTCCTCGCGCGCCATCCCGGTCTGGGACCGCATCGGGTCGACCCGCTTGTTCGCGGACCGCGTACCCTTGTCCGAGAGCTTCTCGCGCCCGATGCGCAGCACGTCGAGCATCTTGTCCGCATCGATGTCATAGGCCATCGTCACGTGGTGCAGGGTCACGCCCGACGCGAACCGCTTCTGCGCCGCTCCCCCGATCTTGCCCTTGTCCGAGGCGATGTCGTTCAGGGGGACATAGGTGGCCTCCACCCCCACGGTCCGCAGCGCACCGATGACCCACTCGTCGAGGAAGGAGTAGGAGCGCTCGAAGCTCAATCCCTCCACCAGGGAGGTGGGCACCACGAGGGAGTAGGTGATGCAGTTCCCGGCCTCCATGAACATGGCGCCACCGCCGGAGACGCGCCGCACGACCATCATCCCGTGGCGTGCCAGGCCCTCCGGGTCGACTTCGTTCCGCACACTCTGGAAGGAGCCAATGACCACGAGTGGCGCGTCCCACTCCCAGAACCGCAGGAGTGGATGACGCCGGCCGGAGGCGACCTCGGCGGCCAGCACCTCGTCGAGGGCGACGTGCATGGCCGGGTGGAGGGGGCCGGAGTGGATGATGTCGAAGGTGTGGTCGGACCACGACGTCGCATGCCCCAGGGCCCGGCGTATCGCGATCCCGACGGCCTCCGGCGAGAACCCGATGAACCGGACTCCGGGAGTCGCCGCGGTGATCGCTGCCGCGTAGGCCTGCACGTCAGCTGCGGTGGACATTCCCACGAGGGCGTTGTTGATGTCCTCGAGGGCGTCGTCCGGCTCCAGGAAGAAGTCGCCCGACACCCGAACCGCGGACAGCAGATCCTCCTCGACCTCGAGGTCCACCGCGACGAGCTTGCCCCCCGCCACCTTGTACTCGCCACGCATGGGGATCAGCTGGTCCGTGTCCCGGTCTCGATCTCATGGTGCAGGAGGCCCCACGTGATCGAGTCGACAAGCGCCTCCCAGGACGCGGCGACGACGTCGGACCCTACGCCCACCGTGGACCAGGACTTCAACCCGTCCGCGGTCTCGATGAGCACCCTGATCGTGGCGTCCGTCCCCTGCATCGAGTCAAGGATCCGCACCTTGAAGTCGATGAGCTCGAAATCCGCGATCTGCGGGAAGGTGGGGAGCAGCGCCTCGCGCAACGCACGGTCCAGGGCGTTGACGGGACCGTTGCCCTCCCCGGTGCGGACGATGCGACCTTTCGGGGTGTGGACCTTGACGGTCGCCTCGGCGATGCCCTCACCGGGGAGGCCCGGGCGTTCCTCGACCTGCGCACGCCACGACTCGACCTCGAAGTAGCTCGGCCGCCGCCCTTCGAGTTCCTCGCGCAGCAACAACTCGAACGAGGCGTCGGCGGCGTCGTAGGTGTACCCGATGGCTTCGGCCTCCTTCACCTTCTGGGTCACGCTCGCCACCACGTCCGGCCGCCCGGACACGTTGATGCCCAGTTCGCGCGCCTTGAGTTCGATCGATGCCCTGCCCGCCATGTCCGAGACGAGCATCCGCATGTCATTGCCCACGGCCTTGGGCTCGATGTGCTGGTACAGGTCGGGATCGATCCGGATCGCGGAGGCGTGCAGGCCCGCCTTGTGCGCGAAGGCGCTCGCACCGACATAGGGCTGACGGGCGAACGGCGAGATGTTCGTGATCTCGGCGATCTGGTGCGCGATGTGGGCTGCCTGCAGGAGGTCGTCCCCGATGCAGTCATACCCGAGTTTGAGCTGCAGGTTGGCGACGCAGGTCAGCAGGTCCGCGTTGCCGGTGCGCTCACCGTACCCGTTGATCGTGCCCTGCACGTGCCGCGCACCGGCCTCCACCGCCGCCAGGGTGTTCGCGACAGCACAGCCGGTGTCGTTGTGGGCGTGGATTCCGAGCGGGATGCCGAGGGCCATCGTCTCCGTGACGATGTCCCCCACCCAGTGCGGGAGCATGCCGCCGTTGGTGTCGCACAGGACGACGGTGCGGGCCCCCGCATCCCCGGCGGCCTGGACGACGCTCCGGGCGTACATCGGATCGTATCGATAGCCGTCGAAGAAGTGCTCGGCGTCCAGGAGGACCTCGCGACCCTGCGACCGCAGGTAGCGAATGGTGTCCCGCACCATCGCGAGATTCTCCTCGCCGTCGGTCCGCAGTGCGCGCTCGACGTGGCGGATGTCCGACTTGGCCACCAGGGTGATGAGCGGAGCGCCCGACTCGAGCAGCGCCCGGACCTGGGGATCCGCCTCCACGGGGACGCCCACCTTGCGGGTCGCACCGAAGGCGGCGAGGGTCGCGCGACGCAGCGGGGGCTTCCGGGACGCTTCCGCGAAGAACTGGGTGTCGCGGGGTATCGCCCCGGGCCAGCCTCCCTCCACCACGTGCACACCCAGCTGGTCAAGCAGCCGGGCGATGGCGAACTTGTCGGCAACGGACAGGTTGATGCCCTCCTGTTGCGCGCCGTCGCGAAGAGTGACGTCGTAGACCTCGATGCGTTCCATGTGTTCCTCAGACCAGCCTGTAGAGCCATCCGTACGGGTCTGCCGTGCGGCCGTACTGGATGTCGGTGAGACGATGGTAAAGCTCGCTGGTGACGCTTCCCGGTTCCCCGGAACCGATCACGAGGTCGAAGTCACGGCTCGCGAGGCGTCCGATCGGCGTGATGACCGCCGCCGTCCCGCAGGCGAACACCTCGGTCACCGCCCCGGCCCGAATGTCGGCCAGGAGGTCGTCCAGGCGGATCGCGGTCTCGACGACGGTGCGGCCGTCATCCCGGAGGAGCTGGATCACCGACGAACGGGTGACGCCCTCGAGGATGGTCCCGGTGAGGGCGGGGGTGCGAACCGTGCCGTCCGCCCGGACGGTGAAGATGTTCATGCCACCCAGCTCCTCGAGGGTGGTGTTCGTGGCCGCGTCGAGGAAGCACACCTGTTCGCATCCCTGCCGGTACGCCTCCTCCTGCGGCAGCAGCGAGGCGGCGTAGTTGCCCGCGGTCTTGGCCGCGCCCGTGCCACCCGGGCCGGCCCGGTGATAGTCGGTCGACACCCAGATCGCGACCGGCTTGAACCCGTGCCGGAAGTAGGGTCCCACGGGTGAGGCGATCACCAGGTAGGTGATCTCGTGCGCGGACCGCACTCCGAGGAACTCCTCGGAGGCGAACGCGAAGGGGCGGATGTAGAGGGAGGAACCGGGCGTGCTGGGCACCCACCGCTGATCTGCGGCGACGAGAGCGGCGATCGAACCGAGGAAGTCCTCCTCGGGAAGGTCCGGCATGGCGAGCCGCCGCGCGGACCGGTTGAACCGTGCGGCGTTCTGCTCCGGCCGGAAGGTCCAGACCGAGCCGTCCTGGTGGCGGTAGGCCTTCAGACCCTCGAAGATCTCCTGGCCGTAGTGCAGCACGGAGGTCGCCGGGGAGAGGCTGAGGGGGCCCCACGGGACCAGTTCACGGTCGTGCCAGCCCTCGCCGCGCGTGTGGATCGCACGTGCCATGTGGTCGGTGAAGTCAACACCGAAGCTGAGCCGCCCCATCACCTCCTGCACCTCCGCGTCACTGCGGAGGGGCACCGCCCCCCGGGCCGGGAAGCGCATCGCCAGTTCTGCTGCGGGTGGTCTCATCTCGCATCCTCTCCTTCCGTCTCCCGGAGCGCCAGCAGCTCGGCGACGACGGCGTCCCCCACCTCGGCCGTGGACCGCGGGCCGTGCCGGCGGTGGGCGAGATCAGCCGCCACCGCCCGCTCCACGGCGTCGGCGGCTGCACCACGACCCAGGTGGCGCAGCATGAGGGCGACGGACAGGATCGTGGCCGTCGGGTCGGCCTTCCCGAGGCCGGCGATGTCGGGTGCCGAGCCATGGACGGGTTCGAACATCGAGGGCGCTGTCCGGTCGGGATTGATGTTCCCGCTGGCGGCGAGACCGATGCCCCCGGCGATCGCCCCCGCCAGATCGGTCAGGATGTCACCGAAGAGATTGTCGGTGACCACGACGTCGAACCGGGACGGCTGCGTGACGAAGAAGATCGATGCCGCGTCCACGTGCAGGTAGTCGACCTGCACCGCCGGGTATTCGCGGGCGACACGTTCCACCGTGCGGCGCCAGAGGTGTCCGGCGTGCACGAGGACGTTGTGCTTGTGGACGAGCGTCAGCTTCCTGCGCGGACGGGAGTCGGCGAGCTGGAAGGCGTAGCGCACCACCCGCTCGACTCCATAGGCCGTGTTGACCGAGACCTCGTTCGCCACCTCGTGGGGCGTGTCCTCCCGAAGGACGCCGCCGTTTCCGGCGTACGGCCCCTCGGTGCCCTCGCGCACGACGACGAAGTCCACCTCGCCGGGGTCGGCGAGAGGCGTGGCGACGCCCGGGTACAGCCTGGCGGGCCGCAGGTTGACGTAGTGGTCGAGGGCGAACCGGAGCCGGAGCAACAGTCCACGCTCGAGCACACCCGACGGGACGGTGGGGTCACCCACCGCTCCCAGGAGAATGGCGTCGTGCCCGCGCAGGGCGGCGAGTTCCGCGTCCGGCAGGACCTCGCCCGTCCGGTGGTATCGGGCCGCCCCCAGGTCGTATTCGGTGGTGACCAGATCGACGTCGGCGGGAAGCGCGGCGCGGAGCACCTTGAGGCCCTCCGCGACCACCTCGGGGCCGATGCCGTCCCCGGGGATGAGGGCGAGGTTGATGCGTGACATGCTCGGAATCCTAGTGAGCCGCCCGAATCGTGGGATCGGCGTCTTACCACGAGGACGGGGGCCGCGCGCCATGCGCGGCCCCCGTCCTGATCACCGGGCGGCGGAACCCTCGCGGAAGTCCTCGTCGGGCTTCCCCCACGAGAAGAGCTTGCGGAGTTCCGGACCGATCCTCTCGATCGGATGGTTCTCACCCGCTGCCCGGAGTCGCGTGAACTCGGGAGCTCCGGCGTCCTGGTCGGCAATGAAGCGCCGTGCGAAGGCCCCCGACTGGATGTCGGCGAGCACGGCCTTCATGTTCTCCTTCACCACCGGGGTGATGACGCGCGGGCCTGAGACGTAGTCACCGTACTCGGCGGTGTCGGACACCGACCAGCGCTGCTTCGTGAGGCCGCCCTCGTTGATGAGGTCGACGATCAGCTTCAGTTCGTGCAACACCTCGAAGTAGGCGACCTCCGGCTGGTAGCCGGCCTCGGTGAGGACCTCGAACCCGTACTGGATGAGCTGTGAGACGCCGCCGCAGAGGACGGCCTGCTCACCGAAGAGGTCCGACTCGGTCTCCTCGGTGAAGGTGGTGCGGATCCCGCCGGCCCGCAGCCCACCGATGGCCCTGGCGTAGGACAGTGCGAGGTCCCACGCCTGGCCGGAGGCGTCCTGCTCGACACCGACGATCACGGGGACGCCCCGTCCGGCCTCGTACTCCCGGC
>JALHDK010000093.1 GCA_022838965.1 Actinomycetales bacterium
GCCGGCCCCGGTGCCCGCGCCCGCGCCTGCGGAGGAGCCGGCCCCGGTGCCCGCGCCCGTGGAGGGGGCGGACCCGCCCCTCGCGGAGGACCTCACCCTTCCCGCCACGATGAGTGACCCGGAGCCGTTGCCCGAGCCTCCCCCCGCAGCCGCGCCTGAGGCCGCCGCCACCTCACTCGATGCCCCCGCCGGCAGCCCGCCCGCCGTCGAGGGTGGCGACGACGTCGTCATCACCCTCACAGGGGCGGACGATGACGCCGTGCTCGCGGCCTGTGTCCTCGACGGCGGTGCAGCGGGGGTGTGCCTCTCCAGTCGCACCGGTGCGTTTGAGACCATCGCGTTCCCCGTTCCCGCCGGCAGCCTTACCATCCGGGGCGGCCCCGGCGTTGACGCCGTCACCGTCAGCGGCTCCATCGACATCGGCGACGCACACCTCGTCATCGACGCCGAGTCAGTGCTCGTCGAGACCGGGGCGTCCGTCGTGACGCGGGGGGACATCACGCTGGCCGCCGCCGCGCAGAGCGTGGACGGTGCCGCCACGGCCACCGCCCGCGTCCAGGGTGGGGCGCAGGGCCGCACCGTCCTGGTGACAGCAAGCACGGCGCAGACCGTGGAGCTGGAAAGCCAGGATGCGAACGCCGGCTACGAGGCCGCCCTCACCTCCCGCGCCATCGCGGAGATCGCCGAGAACGCCTGGGTCGTCGCCACCAGTCTGCAGGTCCTCGCCGAGACGCGCGTGAACCTCACGTGGGCCGGATCCGCCGCCTCCACCACACCCGGCGGAAGCGCCGTCGCGTCCCTCGTGGACGTGACCCTGACCAACGAGACCCGTGCCGGCATCCTCGCCGGCAGTTCCGTGCGGGGCCACGGCGAGAGCCCCGGCCCCCTCGACAGCGTGCGCGTCTCCGCCCTCGACACCACGAACGCGTCCGTCACCATCGCGGACGCGAGCGACCGGTACAGCCTGAACTTCGGCGACTGCGAGCAGAGTTCGTGGTACTTCAACTTCGGCAACCTCCAGGCCCACATCGGCCTCAGCCGGGACACCTCTGCCCTGCTCGGGACGGACGTCTCCGCCGCCACCGTCGAGGTGGCCGCCCGGAACACCGGGAGCGTCGCGGCCAGCGTCACCTCCGACCTCGTCGGCAACGCCCACATTACCGCCACCCGGGACGACGCCGTCGCCCGCGTCACCGGCGCCAGCCTCACCGTGGGCGGGCTGACCCTCTCGGCCACCACGGACACCACCCACTCGGCGAGCGGCAAGGACGCCCGCATCGATGTCACCGGCGTCACCACCGCCGCGCTTGCCGACAGCGCGGTGGCCGCCGCCCCGTCCGCCGCCCTCGTGCCGGTGACGATCACGGCCAACGACGCCAGCCGCCTCACCTCCCACGCCGGGGACCTGATCCTCGTCCCCGGCACCCCGCTCATCACCCAGGCCGCCGCGCTGGCCTGGAACCTGCTGAACCGCACCGCGAGCGCCACCATCACCGCCACCCCCATCACCGTCACCGGGGACGTCCTGGTCTCGGCGAAGGGCGACGCCGTCCTCACCTCGACCACCGAGGCCGCGGCGATCGCGGCGCGCACCGGAGCGATCGTCACCACCGACCTGGCCGCCCTCGCCGCCCTGTTCGCCGCCAACGTGGTGCGCGGCGCGGTGACGGCGGCGGTCACCGACAGCGACATCTCGGCTGCCGACGTCACCATCCAGGCGCTCGCCGAGCAGGCCACCATCGACGCGACCTCCCAGGTGAGCGCCCGGGCGGGATCCGGAGTCGCCTCCGTCGACAACCTCCCGAAGCTCACCCTCGGCGTCGCGATGGCCGTCAACCTCATCGGCTGGGTACTGGGCCAGGACGCGCTCACCGGCTTCCTCACCACTGTTGACGCCCTCCTCGGCACCGACGTCGGCACCGAGGAGGTCTGGGACGTCACCGCCTCCGCGATCGACTCCGGCATCACCGCCGCCGCCCGCGGCACCTCCGCGGGCAATGCCACGGTCAAGGCCCGCACCGCCGAGCTCGTCAACGCCACCCTGAGCAACGTCTCCTCCGCCGAGGCGCACGGGGTGGCGTACACCTTCTCCGGCGCCGCGGGCGCGGTGCTCGCCACCAACAAGGTCAGCAGCAAGGCGCTGGCGACCGTCGCCTCCACCACGGCCACGCGGGTGGTCGTCCGGGCCGCCGGCGCCGTGGCCGTCCTCGCCGACGACTCCGCCGGCATCTACTCGAACGTGAAGCTCACCGCGGAGTCGATCACCACGAACGACGGCGGGATGCACCAGTACGGCCAGGCCGCCGACATGCTCATCCCCGCCGACTACTGGACCACCGACGGCGCCGCCACCCTCGAGTTCGGCGACCGGGTGCGCCTCGCCGACTTCGGGTACGGCTCCGGGCTACTCACCGCGCAGAACCTCGGCACCCAGACCGTCCCGGTGACGGCGTACGACGACCCGTCCACCCTCCCCAACGAGGCCACCGTCGTCACCCTCGCGGATGACTACGGGGTGGCCCGCTACACCACCGCCTCCGGCATCCGGCTGGTGGCGCGCGGCGACGTCGTCCTCGTGGAGCCCGGGTACGAGCTCGGCGGGTGGTGGGACACCACCTACCGGTACGTCGGGACCAGCGGCCGGCTCGACCTCGGTGGCGAGGACTACGCCGACCCCGCGCGGTGGCGGGTGGTCGGCGGCCAGCCCGGCAGCAGCTACCAGTACGTGGGCACGGCCACCACCCTCGACGTCAACCTGCAGGACTACACCGACACCGCGCTGTGGGCGCGGGTCGCCGGCAGGCCCCTCAGCGTCTACGAGTGGATGGGCACCACCACCTCCATCGCCAACCTCGCCGTCCCCCGGCTCCCCGACGGCACCGCCATCCCCTACACCGACCTCGGCTGGTGGAAGCCCGTCGCGGTGACCGACTGGATCCCCGAGGGCTTCAACATCACCTCCTCGCCCTCCGTCGGCATCGCCGCCGCCGTGGTGCTCAACGACGTGCGGTCCGACGTCGTCGCCACCGTCGTCTTCGCGGAGGTCACCGCCGCCGCCCTCACCGTCGAGGCGCTGGAGCAGGCCGTGATCCGCGCGGACGCCGACGTCACCGCCAGCTCGTCGGGTGGCAGCTCGTTCAACGGGCAGGGCACCTCGCTCGCCGTGGCCGGGATCATCGCCACCAACCGGGTGCTGGGCTCGGCTGTCGCCCTCGTCACCTCCAGCATCCTGACCATCGCCGGCGACGTCCGCATCGAGGCGCTCAACGTGGCCGAGATCGATGCCACCACCCGCTCGGCGGCGGCCTCGGGCGCCAACGCGTTCAGCCTGGTCCTCGCGTTCAACACCCTCGGCTGGGAGCCCACCAACCTCTTCTTCAGCACCATCGACGCCCTCCTGGGTGACCCGCTCATCTCGGAGGCCTTCGACGGCGAGCGCCCGATCGAGGCGCGCGCACTCCTCGAGGGCAGCCCGGTCATCGGCAGCAGCGGTGACGTGCGGGTGCTCGCCACCTCGGAGGCGACGATCCGGGCGTATGTGGGCAACGACGCCACCTCCGCCCCGGCCGCCCTGTTCGGTGCGGGCGGCATGAGCGTCGGCTTCGTGCTCTCCTCCAACCGGGTGAGCAGCGGCGCCACCGCCCAGGTGCTCGGCGAGATCCCGGCCGACTACGAACTGGGGGACGCCGTGTTCGGCCTCGTCCCCGGGGACCGGGTCCTGGATGACTCGGGCCGGATCCACGAGTACATCGGCGCCGGCCGCGCACCCCCGGCAGGCGAGTGGTTCCTCATCCTCGACTCCTCCATCTTCACGCCCTCCACCGACTGGCGCAGGATCGATGACCTGCCCCGCACCCTCACCGCCGGCTCCCTCACCGTCGAGGCCCACACCGCCGGCACCATCGACGCCACCACCGCCCTTCTCGGCAAGGTCTCCCCCACCAACGACGCTGGGGCCGGGATCCTCAACATGTGGGCGAGCAACGTCCTCGACGACTACGCGTTCACCTCGAACTCGGGCACGCAGCCAGTGGTGTTCGGTGACCGCGTCCGTGTGGCGGACGACTACGACGGCGACGGCGACGGGACCGTCGACGCCATCGCCGGCGCGGTGTTCCAGTTCATGGGCGTCGCCGAGACCCTCGACCTCGCCGCCCCCGCCATCGGCGGCCGGGCGATCCCGTACACCGACCTTGAGTACTGGAAGCAGCTCACCCCGGCCAACCTGATCACCGGGGCCGTCAGCTTCGCCGTCCTCAGCGAGATCGGCATCGCCAAGAACAAGACCGGGATGACCGGCTCCGCCAAGGCCTTCCTCGGCAACGTGGCGTACAACGACGTGCGCAGCACGACCCTCGCCGAGGTCCGGGGCGTGACGGTGACGGCGAGCGGCGCCGTCGCCGTCGTGGCCGGCAACGAGGCGGCACTCCGGTCCAGCGACTCCAGCGCCATCGCGGCCCGCGAGAGCGGCAGCGTGGTCCTCGTCACCAACGTGGTGCTCAGCTCGGCCGACGCGCTCGTGACCCGCAGCCCGGTCACCGCCGGTTCGCTGCTGGTGAGCGCCTCCCAGACGGGGCAACTCGAGGCGGTCGCGACCACCAGCATCGCGGGCGCCAAGATGGCGCTCAGCGCGATCCTCACCTTCAACTCGATCGGGTGGGAGGCCTCGAACGTCTTCTTCAACGCCATCGACGCCCTCCTCGGCGACCCGCTCATCTCGGAGGCCTTCAAGGGCGAGACCCCGGCCGCGGCGCGGGCGCTGGTCACCGACTCGGAGCTGCACATCGGCGGTGCGATCACCGTGACCGCCGATTCGGCCACGCAACTCAACGCGGTCACCGGCAACGAGAACGTGGTCCGGGCCGTCCGGAGCATCATCTTCTCCGGGACCCAGACCAGCCCCACGGACGCCGCCGCCAAGCAGGGCAAGCCCGGCTACGGCGCCTCCGGTGCCGCGGGTGGCATCCTGCTCGCCTCCAACAAGGTCTCCAGCCTCGCCAGGGCGGCGATCGAGTTCACGGCGGTGGAGTTCCCGGACGCGCAGGGCGTGGTCACGGCCGGCGGCGGGATCACCGTGGCGGCGCAGGACAGCGCCGGGATCAGCGCCCGGAGCACCGTGGTGCAGGACGTGCTGGCGAAGAACGACCTCTCCGGGCTCGTGGACGTGGTGAACAACGTCCTCAACGAGCTCGTCCCGGGCGGCTACGCCTACACCACGGCCTCGGGGCTCCAATGGCTCGAGACCGGCGACCTGGTCCGCGTGGGTGAGACCTACGCCGGGTGTCCGGGAGGGACGAGCTGTGGAGACGGCGGCAGCATCTACATGTATCTCGGCGACGACGCCTGGGTGAACCTCGGCGAGACCGCCTATGTGAACATCCTCGACGACCCGAACTCGCTGTGGAAGAAGTTCTCCACCGGCGCCCCCATCGACTCCTGGTACCCCAACCTCGGCAACTTCACCAACTCCGACGCCCGCGCCGTCGGCATCCTCATCGTGATGAACGACCTGCGCGCCGCCGTCGACGCCCACGTGGCGAACGCAAAGGTGACGGCCGCGTCGCTCACCGTCGCCGCCCGGGAGAACGCCTGGATGCAGGCCGAGGGACTGCTGACCGTCTCCGCCTCCGGCGGCAGCATGTGGGGCAAGGGCACGGTGGTGGCGGGCGGCGGCCAGATCGCCACCAACGTGGTGCTCGCCGAGGCGCACGCGTACATCGCGGCCAGTGACGTGACCACCACCGGGGATGTCACGGTGACCGCAACGAACACCGCCGGCATCGACGCCACGGTGCTCAGCTCGGTCAGCAGCGGCGACGGCGCCTTCGCCTTCACGCTCGCCTTCAACACCCTCGGCTGGAAGTCCCAGAACATCCTCTTCAACACGGTCGACGCCATCCTCGGTGACCCGCTCGTCGCCGAGGCACTCGGCGGGGAGCAGCCCTCCGAGGCCGTGGCGTACATCGCCAACTCGCGGATCACCTCGAGTGGGGGCGGGCTGACCGTGCTGGCGGACAACGCCGCGAAGCTGAACGCCACGCTCAGCAACGCGGCGGTCTCCAACGCCTCCGCCCTCCAGGGCGCCACCGGCAAGGGTGGCGGCGGCCTGATCGCCTCCAACAAGGTCTCCGCCCGGGCCGAGGCCTTCATCGCCGAGACCCCGACGTACCTCGCCATCCCGATCGGCACACAGGTGGTGGACGTCCTGCCTGCGACGGCGGTGGAGGTGCACTCGGGCTACCTGCTGCCGGGCGTGTTCTGGGGGTTCCCGGGCTGGTTGATCGCGGGTGGCGCTGCGGCCAACCTCGTCGACGCAGCCCACGCGAACGTCATCCTCTCCGACACCTACGGTGCGGCCGACTTCACCGCCGCCGGCGCCGGGCTGCAGCTCGTCTCGCTCACGCCGGGCACGAACGTCCAGCTCGGCGGCGACTACGGCAACCCCGACCACCTCGCCGACTCCCTCGTCGCACCGCAGCCGGTCCCGGTCACCCCGACCACCGCCACCACGCCGGGCACCGTGGTCCGCCTCGCCCCGTACTACGGGCTGGCCGGGACGTACGAGACCGGCTCCGGCACCCGCACGCTGTACCTGGGCGACGCCGTGCTCGTCTCCGCCGGCTACCTCGGCGGCGGGACGCCGGGCACCGTCTACACCTTCATCGACGACGGCGGCCGCCCTGAGGGCGCGCTCGACCCGGGCACGCTCCTCGACCTCGCCAACCAGGACTACTCCGACGCCACGCGGTGGGAGCCGAGCTACCTCGCCGCCACCTACCGGAGCGGGTCCGGCGTCCGCGACATCGCGGTGGGCGAGACCGTCATGGTCTCCCGCGGCGGCACGGACGATGGCGTCGTCTGGCGCTACGCCGGCGCCACCACCCTCGAGGACATCAACCTCGGGGCGCTCACCTTCGACTCCAGCTGGCTGCGCCTCGGCGGCGAGCCCGGGCGCACCTACCTCTACGTCGGTGCCGCCACCACGCTGGACGTCAACGGCCAGGACTACGGCGACGCGACGCGCTGGCTTCCGATCGGCGGCACCCCCGGCGCCACGTACCGGTACGTCGGCGCGGCCGGTTCGGCCGACCTCAACGCGCAGGACTACACCGACACCACCCGGTGGGTGCCGATCTCCGGGACGCCGGGTGCCACTTACCGTTACGTCGGGCCGCTCACCGACGCCGCGGGCGCGCCGCTCTCCCTCGACCTGAACGCCCAGGACTACACCAACCCGTCCCTGTGGGCGCGCCTCGGCGGTACCCCCGGCGAGACCTACTGGTTCGTGGGGAGCGCCCTGGAGGGTGCCGGGATCGACCTGAACGCCCAGGACTACTCGGACACCACGCGGTGGGCGCTGCGGCCGTCCCAGCTCCGCACCGTCGTCACGGTCGCCGGCGACCTCCTCGTGGAGGCCCGCGACTCGGCCGCGATCTGGGCGAACGTGGTGGTGGTGACGTCGTCGACCACGTTCAACGGCGCGGGCATGGACGTGGCCCAGGGCGAGATCAACAACCTCCTCCCCGCCGACTACCTCACCAGCGAGGGCGTCCGGACCATCGACTACGGCGCTCGCGTGAGGATCGCGCCGGACTTCATCAC
>JALHDK010000400.1 GCA_022838965.1 Actinomycetales bacterium
CCCGGCCCGCGGTGCTGGTCCACGTGGGCGACGACGACGACATCATCCCCTCCACCCCGACGCTCACCGACCGCGCCCGCATCCCGGCGGAGGTCGGACGGATCGAGTTCAAGGCATTCGACTGTGTCACCGACCCCGGTCTCTACCGCGCCCTCGGTACCCTCCTCCTCGGCCTCGCCCTCGACACCACCGTGCCCGGCCGGGCGCTCGTGCCGGACGGGGAGCTCCACCGGCGGTCCGCCGTCGCGGGCTTCGGGGATGACCTCATCGCCGAGGGGGCGGACGCAGCCCTGCGCGCCGCCCGAGAGGCCCTGCCTGCGCAGATGCGCGTCCACCTCGAACCACTTTCCGCCATGCTGCGCGACCGCCGCACCCCGGCCCACGAGATGATCCGCACCTACCGGGCGACCGGGAGCCTGATGGCGGCGATCTCCTGACGGCCCGGGCCAGCCACGCCGGGGCGGATCAGTCAGCCACCGCGAGCAGGCGGCGCAGGGCGAGGCGGGCGACCGGCGCATATGCCAGGACCACCGGCGGCGGTCCCTCGATCACGAGTCCGGCGCGAGTCCGATCGCCCACCGCCTCGAGGGTGTGCCGCATGTGCAGCCTCACGCCAAGGACGCGCACGGTCCACGACCAGTCGTGAGCCCCCACCGCGGTGACCTCGAAGGGCACGTTCACCCACGCGATGGCGTGGACCACGCCGGCGAGCCCGGGCGTGAGCCGGTCCCCACCCACGCACGTGACGCCGCGGATCTGGGGCGCCCACGACGCCCACAGTCGCGGGACCGCGTAGCGCTCCCACGCACGGGCGAGCGGGGCCGGTCCCTCCACCGTCAACGAGCGGCGCAAGGGGGCGACTATTGCTGCTCGACGAACCTGTCCACGGACCACATGATCGCCAGGGCGATGCCGGGATCGACACCAGGGCCGATGTCGATGACGAACTGGTCCCGCACCGTCATCCACTTCTGGGTGATCGTGAGGACGGGTTGATCCCCGGCGGTGACGGTGTACTCCCGCTCGAAAACCGAACCGACGAGCTTCCACTCCTCACCGGTCTTCATGGTGATCGTCATCTGGGAGCGCACCGGGCTGAAGAACTTCGCCTTGAGATGGCCGACCTCGGTTCCGGCGGCGTCACTGATGGTCACCTCCTTCGGGATGCCCAGCAGGTTTCCGCGGATCCTGTAGAGCGGGGTGCCAGCGGCATCCCTGATCTCGCACTGGGCGCGCCAGCCGAGCTTGCCGTCGACGAAGTACACCTGCTGTTCCGTGGCGGGGTCGATGACCGCGAAGTCTCGGCCCATCGCGAATTTCGCCTTGACAAGGAAGCGGGACCAGCCGGCGGGC
>JALHDK010000401.1 GCA_022838965.1 Actinomycetales bacterium
ACGCCTCGAAGCCGCATCGTGAAGTCCGCGGACTCCCGGAGCCCCGACGCCGCCGCGAAGGCATGGCGCGAGGATGCGCCCAGGATCTTCGACGCGATCGGCGTCCAAGTCGCCATGGGCTGCCCCTTCTGCGACGGCTCGCGCGGTATAGCCGCCGAGCTTGCCGCACTGGAACCACGCCTCCATCAGCGCGGGCTGCCGATCGTGCTCTCGCGGGTGTACGCCGCCCACGAGTGCCATGAGTGCGGCGCCCGGTTCCCCGAGCACGCGGCCATGGGGCTCACAACGGTGTTCGAGTGGGCCCGGTCTGCCGGCGTCGAGGTCGTCATGCTGGACTCCACTGACGCCACCCCCGATCCCCTCTCTGGCCCGAGCGGAACTAGTGGTGGCATCTGCTCCAGTACCACCGTGTCCACCATGTACGCGCGGCTGGTCGGATCGAGCAGCTCCCCTCAGGCGGGTGTGGAGATGGCGGTGGAGCCCGCCATGCCCGTTGACCACTCGGCCTGGTGGCTGGCGGCGGCCGTTGCGTTGAGCGTGTTGCTTTGCGTCGGCGCCTTCATCCTCGGCGGCCGAGGCGCCCCTGTCGCCCACGGCGGCCGCTCGGGCGGCTATCGAGGCTTGGCGGCCTTGATGGTGCTGTCGGGCGGGATCGTCATGGCCTACCCGCACCTCACGGAGACGTTCGGGGGGCCTGAGCGCGCGCCGGTGCACCTACCGGCCCGCTGGTTGGTCCTGGGTGAGCCCGGCGTGGCGGTCGAGGTATGCTCAGGTCCGTACTCCATAGCCCTCCCCGCGATTGGGGTGGTGGAGCCGGTCCGAGAGGACGCTACCCTCGACAACCTTCGAGGCGGCCCTTGCCACTACGTGGGCACGGCAGCCCCCGGTGAGCCCGCCAACTGCTGCATAGCAGGTCACCGGAGCACTTATACGGCGCCCTTCCGGCGCCTACTGGAGATGCGACCGGGGGACGAGGTCATTATCTCAGGGGAGAGTGGCTTCCGACGGGTCTACCATGTGGCGTGGGTACGGGAGGTGGACGCTCGGGACGGCCGGTACCTTGCTCCCACCCCGAACGAGGCTTTGACTCTGTCGACGTGCCACCCCTTTGGTCTCGCCTCCCAGCGGCTCATGCTCCGCGCCTACCCGGGACGGCGAGGCACTGCGGCCGCGCGCGCACGGCCGACCGACGAGGTATGGTTGATGGGGGGCGGCACACTGCTCACGAGCGCCTCGCTAGGCCTCGAACCGGGGTCCACCACGCCTGAGTGGACGGCGCGGCGGCACGGCACGCCGCTCCCGCCTACATGGAGTTCGGAGTGGGTGGACGCCGTGGAGACGCCTTGCGCCGA
>JALHDK010000402.1 GCA_022838965.1 Actinomycetales bacterium
CGAGGGTGATGACCACCCTGTCATCGTCGAAAGGCTCGCCGATCTCGTCGGTGAGCGAGACGCCGAAGTTCCAGCCGCCGCCGGTCTCGAACACTTTGACCATCAGGCGGTTGCGGCCCTTCGTGAAACTGACCGGGACCAGATCCACCAGTCCGGGCCAGCCGCGCTCGACGGCGTTGATCCAAACCGACTTGTCGTTCACGAGAATCTGAATCGAATCGTCGCTGCCGGCGGCCAACCGCGCCTCCAGGTCCTCCTTGGCGCAAACGTAGCAAACGGCGTAGGCCATGACGTTGTCGACGGCGCCGAAGAGCTTCGCATCGTCGAAATTCACCTGAACATCGCGGTCGCGCCATGCGAACCACTGCGGGATACCGCCGGGATTGATCCCCGGGCCGCTGGCGGCGGCGAGGCCGAGGGAGGCCGCTTTGGAATAATTCGTCTCGACCTCATCGCCGTCGGCGGGCATGACGCTCGCCTCGGTAATGTCCTCGCCGTCGGTGAGGTAGTCGCGGCTCATGAGCGCCGCGCTTTTCGTCGTCGCCGTGCCGGTGGTCATGTACGGCCCTAGGAGGAGCCAGGAAAGCAGCATGCCGTCGGCGCTCAAACCGCCGAGCGCGGTGGGGATGGGATTTCCGCCGATGGGGGTCATGAGGGCGTTGCCCTTCTCGGCGATGGTGCCCGAGATCCCCAGCGTGGCGCGGGTGACGGGGCCGGAGGCCTTGTACGTGAGCTGCCCCGGCGCGAGCTGTGCCGCGGGAATCCGCCAGACGATCGCGCCGTTGTCAAAAACGCCGCCGTCGGAGATCTCCGTCGCGGTCCAGCCCTCGGGCAAGTGCTCGGATACGGTCACGTCGCCCAGAGGAGGGCAGCCGATCTTGTCGCCGCGGACGCTGCTCATGGTCAGCGTTACCGCGAGGGTGTCGCCGGGGCCGTACGCCGGCGCCTCGACGCCCTCGATGAGCGTCGTCGTGCCCGCGGTGCTCACGCCCGTTCGCACGATCTCCACGGGGACGCAGAGCTCGGTGCCCACTTCGACATCGTCGATGTAGGTCTTGTTTCCGGGGTTGTCGGCGGAGTAAAGATCGATGGCCTCCAAGGCGTGCTTCCCGTCCGTTGTCCACGTCGCGCCGACGGCCAGCGGCTGGCCGTCGTAGTAGATCGAGTGCAGGTTGTTGTCGAGGTCCAATTCCACGACGATCTCGACCCAGTCGTCCGTGACGAGGGGCAGGGTTTGTTGGCCGCTGAGCTCGCTGGTGATGGTCCCCTTGGCGGGGTCCATGCCGAGTTGGACGGACCAGTTGTACGGCCCGTTGTGGTTGTACGTGTTGAGAAGGAGGAAATACGTGACT
>JALHDK010000403.1 GCA_022838965.1 Actinomycetales bacterium
GGAGGCGCATCATCGAGCGGTTGCGGAGGTGGTTGCGTTCATGGAGCGCGAGGTTGCAGCCACCCGCACGGGCGCAACCGTCGGAGATGGCGCGGTTGCACAGGTCGAGGTCACGGGGCTGATCGCGACCGCGTTCGATCACTTCGACTCCCGCGCCGGCGACCCCCACCTGCATACGCATGTGGTCATCAGCAACAAGGCCAAGACCGCCTTCGACGGCAAGTGGCGCTCACTCGATGGCAGGCCGATGCACGCCGCCGTGGTCGCGCTCTCCGAGCTCCACGAAGCCGTGTTCGCCGACCACATGACCCGCACCTTCGGGGTCTCCTGGGAAGCCCGCGAGATGGGCCGCGACAAGAACCCTGCCTGGGCGATCACCGGAGTCCCGGAAGAACTGATCGCCGAGTTCTCCACCCGGGCCCGTCACATCGACATCGAGACTGACCGGCTCATCGCCGAATATGTCGCCGCCCACGGGCGGCGCCCAACACCGGCGGTCATCATGAAGCTCCGAGCCCAAGCCACCCTGACCACTCGGCCTGAGAAGCAGGTCCGGTCCCTGGCCGACCTCACCGCAGAGTGGCGCGACCGCGCCACGAAGACGCTGGGCCGGGACGCGACGACGTGGGCACGAGAGGTCACCGACAACGACAAGCCGCTGCTGCTTCGCGCTGACGACGTGCCGCTCGATGTGATCGGCGAGATCGGGCGCTCGGTCGTGGAAGTGGTCGGTGAGAAGCGATCGACCTGGCGACGGTGGAATCTCATGGCCGAGGCGTCCCGGCAGACGATGGGCTGGCGATTCACGACGATGCAAGACCGAGAAGCCATCGTCGCGATGGTCGCTGACGCCGCCGAACAGGTATCCATCCGGCTGACGCCTCCTGAACTCGCCACGTCACCGGTTGTGTTCCGCCGACCTGACGGCACGTCGGTGTTCCGCCCAAAGAGTTCGACTGTGTTCACCTCGGAGGCCCAGCTCGCGGCCGAGGACAGACTGCTCGAACGCGCCAGCAACCTGGCCGGACCGACGGTGGCGCTCGCGACGGTCGAGAAGATCACGCGTCGCGCCGACGCCGATGGGCGGCTGCTCGGCGACGACCAAGCCGACGCTCTGATCCGAATCGCGGCGTCGGGACGGATGCTCGATGTCCTCGTCGGCCCAGCGGGAGCGGGGAAGACGACCGCGATGAACGCACTCCGCCGGGCGTGGGAGACCGAGCACGGCTCCGGTTCCGTCGTCGGTCTCGCGCCGTCAGCGGTTGCTGCTCAGGTTCTCGCTGACGATCTCGGGATCGCGACCGAGAACACGGCGAAGTGGTGGCAGAACCACCTTCTCCACGGCACCAC
>JALHDK010000404.1 GCA_022838965.1 Actinomycetales bacterium
AATCCAGTCCGCGGCGGCCTGAAGGCGCTCGCGATGGCTGGCGAACCACTCGCTGTCACCTGTGAGAAAGGTCCGGTCACATATCGCGAACAGGATTCGGCCCGTGGAGGCGTGGGTGCCCTCGTGGCTGTAGCCCATATCGTGGCGCATGGAGGTAGCCCACTCGAGGGACCCGCTGGGATCGGTGAAGTCGCCATCGGACTTTACTCCCGGCGAGCCGAGGAAGTACTCGTAGACGGGCAGCACCTCATCGTGCAGCCCGACGAGTTCCATGACCCGCGCGGCCCGAGCGATCTCCGCGCTGAGAGTTGGCCAGAGGTGTCGGCCCCGCAGTTGGTCACACGCCGCTCTCCAGGCGTCGGTCCAACGCTTATCGGATAGTTCGACCGCCATGGGCAGCGCGGGCACTTCGGGGAAGTCCGGCGCCGCCGTCCCCTCGGGACACTCCCACAGGCGGACTTGGCGCATCAGCTCGTCCCACGAGGCGACCTCGCGGTGCTCCCGGGTCATGTCTCGCAGGCTCTTGCGCCCCTCAGCCGCCAGGGAGGCCACGAACTCCGCCGCCCGGCCACCGCCCGCCCGAGTGATGAATAGCCCGTGGCGCGGCAGGTAGATGGGACCGGCCTCCAGGTCCTTGATGCTGAAGGTCACATCCCCCGCGTCGGTCCACAGAGTCACGCGGCTGTCGAGCCCGGGCCGGATAGAGGGGGTGTAGAGCAGCGGCAGCGTGAGCCCCCGGCGGGCCGGTTGTGCGCCGCGAGCGCGCGTGGGATGCGAAGGGCCGGCGAGGGCGCCGTCCGCCGCTGAACGCCATCGTCCGTCGCCGGTGACGCGGGTGGTTGCGTCGCCCTCGAGCGGCGACAGCTCTCCGAGCCTCGCGACATATCCCTCCAGCCTGCCGTTGATGGAGACGTCTTCCGTCTCGGGCGTGAAGCCCCACTCGATCTCGATGTCCATTCGCTCCCACTCGCCCGTGCTGGGCCCGTAGACACAGAGCTGAGGCACGGGAGCATCGACGGCGGAGAAGACCGCGACCATCTCGGTGGCGGCGGGCACACGGCCGCTGTAGTAGGTGTCCATGACCTCCGTCGGGTCGCTCGCATACGTCCACGTCCGTCCGTCGGCGGAGATGTCGGGATCGGTCAGGACCTTGTCGACGGTCCAGCCGAACCAGCCGAAGGCGGTCGGGTAGACGCGCACCTCGACATCCTCGGGGTGAGGCGCGGGCGCGTCAGAGGGCCACTGAAGCTCGACGCGGTAGTCCACCAGCCCGCCGGTCCAGAGGAGGCCAGCCTTGAGCTCGCCTCCCGGAGGGGGCGGGAACTCGCGGAGCAGGTCGGCCTGGTCG
>JALHDK010000405.1 GCA_022838965.1 Actinomycetales bacterium
TTCTGGTACCAGACCGCGGGTGCCGGTGGGTGGTGGCACCAGTGGTCGCCCGCGATGGGCACGCTAGACGCCGAACGGGATGTGCCGGCGGGGTGGATGCGCGCCGCGCGACTCCCTGGCATGAGCAGCGTTGCAGGCCACCTGGCGGTTGTGAGCGATGGCGCCCTGGGTCTGCAGGTGGTGGGCACGGGGCTGGACAGCGCGGGGGAGCCGGCACTGCTCTATCAGACGTGGTCGTCGACGGTGCAGGCAGGCCCGGAGGGCGAAGGGGTGGTGCAAACCGACGGACGGTGGGAGACGGCCACTTCGCTTCGGCTCAGCTCGGCGCCCATTGGCGGAGCGGCGGCAGTCCTCCAGGCTTCCTCGGAGCAGCTGGACGTGCTCTATCGCGGCGCATCCGCCACAGCAGAGGGTGATATCCAGCCCGAGCTCTGGCATACGATGCGCTCGGTGACGGTGACGGACCTGGACCCCGACTACCGGCCTGTGGCCAGTGCCGAGATCGCTGAAGGCGGCCCGCCGGACGAAGATGAGGTAGCCAGCGCCCTCCCAACGGAGGAGCCCGTGGAAGGTGGCAGTCGCAACTTCGCCGCAGCGACGCCGCCAGAGGAAGGGGGGATGTTGCTCCCTCTATTGGTCAGCGCGGGATTGGCGGCGGCTATCGTCGCGGGCGTCTTCGGGAGCCGGCTCTATAATCGCTGGCGACGGTAGGCACATCGCCAATGAGGAGAGACTGAATGGCCGAATCGATTCTGGTGACGGGTGGGGCGGGGTTCATTGGCTCGCACCTCGTGGATGCGCTTCTGGCGCAGGGACACCGCGTGCGGGTCTTCGACAACCTCGAGCCGCAGGTGCACGGCGCATGCCGCGAGAGCGGCACGTGGCCCGACTACTGCAACCCGGGCGCGGACTACGTCCTGGGCGACGTGCGCGATCGCGAGGCGCTGCGCAAGGCCCTGGAGGGCATCGACGTCGTCTTTCACGAGGGCGCGATGGTGGGCGTGGCGCAGTCGATGTACCAGATCGAGCGCTACGTCGATGTGAACACGCGGGGAACGGCGGTGTTGCTCGATATCCTGGCCAACGACGCGGCGGTCCGCGACCGCGTGCGCAAGCTCGTCGTGGCCTCGTCGATGTCGATCTACGGCGAGGGCACCTATGCCTGCCCGGAGCACGGGCAGTTCTATCCTGTGTTGCGCAGCGAGGCCAGCCTGGCGGCGCGCGATTGGGAGTTCCACTGTCCGACGTGCGGCGCGGTGTTGCAGCCGGTGCCGACCGGCGAGGACAAGCCACTGCAGGCGACGAGCATCTACGCCATTGCCAAGAGGGACCAGGAGGAGATGAG
>JALHDK010000406.1 GCA_022838965.1 Actinomycetales bacterium
TTGGCCGGACCCATGGAGCACTGCCTCTCCACCATGGGCTACCCCGACTCGATGGCCGACTATTCGCCCTGGTCGGTGGCCCAGTTCCGGGACTGGCTCACCCATCGTGGGCCCTACGGACCCGGTGGCGAGTTGTCGGGCCAGGGCTGGGAGGGTGGCGCGGCCTTCGCCGATGACCCCGCCCCGGATACCGTTGCGGGCGGCAATGTCAGCCTCAACGAACGCTTCGGCACGCGGTTCGGCTCCTGGGACCTGGCATGCCACGATCCCGCCTCAGGAGAGGCCGTGCTCGAGGGCATGGACCTCCTCCCGCCGCCCGGTAGCGCGGGTTTCGACGCTCCGCGCGACGACGACGCGCCTCCGGCCTTCTCGGCCGCATGGAGCGAGTTCCGCGAGATCCTCGTGAGGGACTGGGCCGAGGAGCATCTCGCCCGCCTGCGGGCCGCATGTCCGAGCGACATCACCCTCGGCGCTGTCGTGCATCTCCCGCCCGATCAGCGTTGGCGGGAGATCGCCGCCTCCGCTGCCATGCCCCGCAGGGGCGATCTGGTACTGCTCGATGGCTCGGTCGCCGATATCCTCGACTTCGTGGGCAGAGCGCCTGTCGAGGGGCCCTGGGGCGCCATCGTCGATGTGCCGTATGACCCCGAGCCCGGCGAGACCGCCGTCGACTGGCTCGCGCCCCTCGTCGCTGTGGGCGCCCGGGTGCTCGTCATTCGGGCGTGGGAGGAGAGCGCCGGCGGGTACGCCGCCCTTGCGTCCTCACGCCTGGAGCCGACCCTCGCCGCGTGGCTCGAGAGCATCGATGACCGGCCTTTGGGAAGCGACCCGACGGTCGCCTTCTCCCCCCCTCCCGTGCGGGACGTGTCCACGGAAACGCGTGCGGAGGGCAACCGCGTCACCTGGAGCACCCATCCCTTCGAGGGCGTAGCAGTCCCATGGCAGGAGTGGGCTCCCTTCGCCGGGTACGCGGTATCTCGCACACATCCGGAGCCCCTTCTCCTCGGGACCACCCAGGGCGCCAGTTTCCTCGACCCCAACCCGCCCCCCGGCGCACAATACGCCGTCCGGGCCCTCCTGAGGTAGCATGGCGAGGAGAGCCGACCCTTGCCCGAGCCGGCGGCCGTCGGCTATTGTAGCCGCGCCGCTTTAGTCACGAGGACCTCGGGAGCAGGTGATCTGGCTGGAACTCATGGATGGGCTAAGGGAGACGCTCCAGAACGCTACGGAGTGGTTCCTGTCGTACGGGCTGTGGGGACTCGCTCTCCTCTCGATTGTCGAGGCGATCTTCTTCCCCGTGCCCCCCGACACCGTCCTCATCCCCCTCGTCGGCTCCTCCCTGGA
>JALHDK010000407.1 GCA_022838965.1 Actinomycetales bacterium
CGAGAGTGTCCGGCGGAAGCTCCGAGCCCGAGCTTTGGTGGCCGCTGCCCTCAGCGACCGAGGCCCCGGCGACCTCCGACCCGGGCCTGAGGACCTGCGGGTGCTGGGCCTCGATGAGGGGCTACTCGCCGAGGCGGGCGTCCTCAGCACTCTCCTCGAGATCCACGCGGCGAGAGAGCGGCAGAACTGGGTCTACCTCGTGGGGGGCGGCCTCGTCCTTATCGCCCTCGGGGTGACCGCCCAGGTGCGTCACTTCGTCACCGCCGGCCTATCCGTCCTCGGCATCGCCGCCGCCATGGGTGTGGGCCGCTCCCTGGGCGTCGGAAAGGGCTACAGCGCCTACGATCTGCTCGTCTCGGGCCGCTTCGAGCGCGCCTGCACTGAGTTCACGCGCCTCCTCACCCAGGTTCCCGCCGATAGCCTCGCTCGCATGGGCCTGGCCGCCAGCAAGCTCCGGGTGGGCGAGTATGAGCGTGCCGCCACCGAGTTCCTTACCGCCCGCATCGCCGGCGTGGGCGAACTCCCCCTCTCCCTGCTCCTCGCCACAGAACGGGAGCTGGGCATCGCCCTCCGCAATGCTGGAAGCCGCAAGCAGCTCGAGCAGTCCGTACGCTCCTTCGAGCGGGTCTTGAGCGTCTTCCCCGAGCACCCCGACACCTGGCGGGATCTCGGCCTGGCCCTGGAGAGCCTCGGCGAGGCCCGCGGCGCCGCTCAGGCCCTTCGCCGGGCCATCTCCAATGGCTCTCGCGCCGCGGGGGACGATCTGCGGCGCGTCGAGGAGTCCGGCCGCGCCCAGCCTAAGGCGCCGCCTCCGTAGTACTTGATGTCTACTCGCCGATGGGATGGCCCAGGGAGCGGGCCCACTCCGCGACGGCCTGGAACTTCGGCGACTGCCGCTCATCGTCATCGCTGAACTGCAGCAGCCCCCAGCTCCCCCACTTCGACCAATTCGAGACGCTCGAGAAGTTGGCCAGCAGTCCGCCGCCACTCTCCTGCCAACCCCGCAGGTAGGCTTGGTAGAGCTCACCCATCCGGGGGTCCGCGTTCGCCTGGTGGAACAGGGCGGTCAGTGCGTCGTTGTTCTCTCCCCCGCCCACGCCCACCAGGTGCTGGCCCGCCTCGTAGGCGATCAGGGCGAGGCCATACTGATCCGCGATCGCTCTCTGGTCGGCCACCCACCCCAGGCACTCAGGCAGAGCGTGCTCGTTCAGGTGGGAGAAGAGCTGATCCAGGGACCAGGTAGCGACCTCGCTCGCTGTGAGGTCCTCGCCCTGCTCGGGGATGAGGAAGCTGATGTAGGGAGCGATGGCTAGAGCGTCGGCGCGAGGGTCCGCCGCGAGGG
>JALHDK010000094.1 GCA_022838965.1 Actinomycetales bacterium
ACTGCTGCGGGCCGAGCTCCCGAACATCCCGCTCCAGATGCTGCTCCGGGGCCGCAACACGGTGGGCTACACCCCGTACCCCACCGAGGTCACGGACGCGTTCGTCCGGGAGGCGGCGGCCACGGGCATCGACATCTTCCGGATCTTCGACGCCCTCAACGACATCAACCAGATGGCACCCGCCATCACCGCCGTCCGCGAGACGGGTACCGCGGTCGCCGAGGTCGCGCTCTGCTACACCGCGAATCTCAGCGACCCCGGGGAGACGCTCTACACGCTGGACTACTACCTGCGCCTCGCCGAGCAGATCGTGCGTGCCGGGGCGCACGTGCTGGCCATCAAGGACATGGCGGGACTGTTGCGCCCGCGCGCGGCCGCCACCCTCGTGACCGCGCTGCGGGAGCGCTTCGACCTGCCGGTTCACCTCCACACCCACGACACGGCGGGCGGACAGCTCGCCACCCTCATGGCCGCCATCGACGCGGGCGTCGACGCCGTCGACGTGGCCGTGGCGTCCATGGCCGGCACCACGAGCCAGGTCTCGATGTCTGCGCTGCTCGCGGCCCTCGAGTACACCGCGCGGCAGCCGAACCTCTCGCTGGGCGCGGCGACCGCCCTGGAGCCGTACTTCGAGGCGGTGCGGGCCATGTACCGGCCGTTCGAGTCCGGCCTGCCCGGGCCGACGGGGCGCGTCTACCACCACGAGATTCCGGGGGGACAGCTCTCCAACCTGCGCCAGCAGGCCATCGCCCTGGGACTGGGCGACCGGTTCGAGGCCATCGAGGACATGTACGCCGCCGCGGACCGGATCCTTGGCCGCCTGGTCAAGGTGACGCCGTCCTCCAAGGTGGTGGGGGACCTCGCCCTGCAACTCGTGGGGACGGGGGTGGATCCGGCGGCGTTCGCGGCGGATCCCGGATCGTACGACATCCCCGACTCGGTGGTGCAGTTCCTCTCCGGCGAGCTCGGTGACCCGCCGGGCGGCTGGCCCGAGCCGTTCCGCACCCGGGCCCTCGCCGGGCGCTCCGTGAAGCCGCACGTCACCCCCATCTCCGCTGACGACGCCGCCGCGATCGCGCCGTCGTCGGACCCGGCGACCCGGCGGCGCACCCTCAACCGGCTGCTCTTCCCGGGCCCCACCCGGGACTACGAGGACGCGGTGGGCCGGTTCGGCGACGTCTCTGTCCTGCACACCCGCGACTACCTCTACGGGCTGGCGACGGGCGTCGAGCACGTGATCTCCCTGGGCAGGGGCGTGCGGCTGCTCGTGACGCTGCAGGCCATCAGCGAGCCGGACGAGAAGGGCCTGCGGACCGTGATGGCCACCGTCAACGGGCAGCCCCGGCAGATCGTGGTGCGCGACCGCTCGGTCGAATCCGTGGTCAAGGCGGCGGAGAAGGCCGACCCGGCGAACCGGGGCCACGTCGCCGCTCCGTTCGCCGGCGCCGTCACCCCGACGGTGGCGGAAGGGGACGTCGTCGCCGCCGGTGACACGGTGGCCACCATCGAGGCGATGAAGATGGAGGCCGCGATCACGACGCCGGTGGGTGGCCGCGTGCAACGGGTGGCGCTGGCCGGCACCTCCCAGGTGCAGGGCGGCGACCTCGTCGTCGTGATCGCGTAGGCGTTACTCCGCGGAGAGCACCAGCCCGGGGTTGTCGGCGTCCGCGTTGGTGTCCACCACCACGGTCTGGCCGTCGCGCACCTCGCCCGCGAGCAGCATCTTCGCGAGCTGGTCCCCGATCTCGCGCTGGATGAGCCGCCGCAGCGGCCGGGCCCCGTAGGCGGGGTCGAAGCCCTCGATGGCGAGCCACTCGCGGGCAGCCGGCGTCACCTCGAGCGTCACCCGGCGATCGGCGAGCCGCTGGGAGAGCAGCGACACCTGCAGGTCCACGATCTGCCCGAGGTCCTCCATGGTCAGCGCGTCGAACATGATGACGTCGTCCAGCCGGTTGAGGAACTCCGGCTTGAAACTGGCGCGCACCACCGCCATCACCGCGTCGCGCTTCTGCGCGTCGCTCAGCGTCTGGTCCACGAGGAACTGCGAGCCCATGTTCGAGGTGAGCACGAGGATCGTGTTCCGGAAGTCGACCGTGCGGCCCTGGCCATCGGTGAGCCGGCCGTCGTCAAGGACCTGCAGGAGAATGTCGAAGACCTCGGGGTGTGCCGTCTCCACCTCGTCGAGCAGCACCACCGTGTAGGGGCGGCGCCGCACGGCCTCGGTGAGCTGGCCGCCCTCCTCGTAGCCGACGTAGCCGGGGGGCGCGCCGACCAGCCGCGAGACGGTGTGCTTCTCGGAGTACTCGGACATGTCGATCCGGACCATGGCCCGCTCGTCGTCGAACAGGAACTCGGCGAGCGCCTTGGCCAGCTCGGTCTTGCCCACGCCGGTGGGGCCGAGGAACAGGAAGGACCCCGTGGGGCGGTTCGGGTCCGCGATTCCGGCCCGGGACCGGCGGACGGCGTCGGCCACGGACCGGACGGCCGCGCGCTGCCCGATGAGCCGTCGGCCGATCATGTCCTCCATCCGCAGCAGCTTCTCGGTCTCGCCCTGCAGCAGCTTCCCGGTGGGGATCCCGGTCCACGCGGAGACCACCTCGGCCACCTCGTCGGGCCCCACACGATCGGCGATCATCGGCGCCTCGACGCTGGACTTCGCCGCCTCGGCCGCCTCCGCCTCGGCGATCTCCTTCTGCACGGCGGGGATCTCCCCGTAGTACAGCCGCGAGGCGGTCGCCAGGTCGCCGGCGCGCTCGGCGCGCTCCGCCTCCGTGATCAACTGGTCGAGGCGGGCCTTCAGGTCACCCACGCGGTTGTGTCCGGCCTTCTCGGCCTCCCACCGCGCGGTGAGCGCGGCCAGCTCCTCGGCGCGGTCCGCGAGGTCCGCGCGCAGCTTCTCGAGGCGGGCCTGGGCCTGCGGGTCATCCGATCCGGACTCGGTGAGGTACGACTCCTCCATCCGCAGCCGGTCCACCTGGCGCCGCAGGGTGTCAATCTCGATCGGCGCCGAATCCAGCTCCATGCGCAGCCGCGAGGCCGCCTCGTCGACGAGGTCGATGGCCTTGTCCGGCAGCTGGCGGCCGGTGATGTAGCGGTGGGAGAGGGTCGCCGCCGCCACGAGGGCGCCGTCGGAGATCGTCACCTTGTGGTGCGCCTCGTAGCGCGGGGCGATGCCGCGGAGGATGGCGATGGTGTCCTCCACACTGGGCTCGCCCACGAAGACCTGCTGGAAGCGCCGCTCGAGGGCGGGGTCCTTCTCGATGTGCTCGCGGTACTCGTCCAGGGTGGTGGCGCCCACCATGCGCAGTTCACCGCGCGCCAGCATGGGCTTGAGCATGTTGGAGGCGTCCATGGCCGACTCCCCGCCGGCCCCGGCCCCCACTACCGTGTGCAGCTCGTCGATGAAGGTGATCACCTGTCCCTCGGAGTCCTTGATCTCCTGCAGGACGGCCTTGAGGCGCTCCTCGAACTCGCCGCGGTACTTCGCGCCGGCGATCATCGAGGCGAGGTCCAGGGCGATGAGGCGCTTGTTCCGCAGCGACTCGGGGACGTCCCCGGCGACGATGCGCTGCGCCAGGCCCTCGACCACCGCGGTCTTCCCGACCCCGGGCTCGCCGATGAGCACGGGGTTGTTCTTGGTCCGGCGGGACAGCACCTGCACGACGCGCCGGATCTCGGCGTCGCGACCGATCACCGGGTCGAGCTTGCCCTCCCGGGCCTCCTTCGTGAGGTCACGGCCGTACTTCTCGAGAGCCTTGTAGGTGTCCTCCGGGTCGGGACTGGTCACCTTCCCGGAGCCCCGCACATTCGGCAACGCCGCCGCCAGCTGCTCGCGCGTGACCCCGGCGGACCGCAGGATCTCGCCGGCGGGCGACTGCGACGCCGCCAGCGCCATCAGGAAGTGCTCGGTCGAGACGTACTCGTCACCGAGCGCGCTGGCCTCCTCACCGGCGGTCGAGATGACGGTCATCATGCTGCGCGAGGCCTGCGGTTGCGCGACCGAGGCTCCCGACGCGCCCGGCAGGGCGTTGATGGCGGCTTTCGCGCGCGCCGCGATCGCGCGGGGATCGGCGCCGACGGCGTGGAGCAGGCCGGCCGCCACCCCGCCCTCCTGCGCCACCAGGGCCGCAAGGAGGTGCACCGGTTCCAGCGTGGGGTTTCCCGCCTGGGTCGCGGCACGCATCGCAGCCGCGATGGCTTCCTGCGACTTGGTGGTGAGCTTGTCAGTCATCAGAAGTGCCTCCCGAAAGAGTGTGTGTCCACTGCCTCCAACGTTGCTGAAGTTGAGTCTATTCCACTCAACTTCACGGCGCAGCCGAGCCGTGCGGAAGGTCCCGCCCGGCCGTCAGCACGCTGTTCCGCCCCGACCCGGCAAGTGTCTGGGATACGATCCGAAACAAGAATCTCCGCTCACCGCCGAGGAGCCAATCATGCCCGCCGCCAAGGATTCCTCCCTTCCGCTCGTCATCACGATGTGGGAGACGTATGGATCGAACATGGAACCGGTGGCAGCCCGCGTGGGCGAAATCCTCGGTATTCCGGTATACCGCCAGGCGTTCTCCTCCGAGGACATCGAACAGATTGCGGCGGAGGACCGGACCGGGCGGGCCGCGAAGCTCACCCGCCGGCTGTCCACGGGCGCCCAGCCTGCCGAGATGACCTCCCACGAGATCGAGGCCGCGGGCCAGGCCCACGCCCGCGAGTGCGTCGCCTACGTGACGGAACGCGCCAAGGGCGGCGGCGTCATCCAGGGCCGCAACGGCGCCTTCATCCTGCGGGACCGCCCCAACACCCTGCACGTGAAACTTGATGGCCAGCCCGAGAAGCGCGTCGAGCGGGCCGCCCGGCTCGCGAACATCCCCCTGGCGCGCGCCGCCCGGCGGCAGCGAATCGAGGACGAGATCCGGGTGGAGACCTCGCTGCTGTCCTTCGGGAACGACCCGCGGGACATCGAGAACTACGACGTCATCCTGAACACCACCATGCAGGACACGGAGGAGACCGCGCAGATCATCGCGGCCCTCGCCCGGATCCGCGCCAACGCCTCCTGACCCGCACAGTTCCGCCCCGGCCCGCCAATCCGCTGGGATACGATCACAAGCACATCTCCAGAATTCCTGCCCGAGGAGCCGATCATGCCCGCCGCCAAGGATTCCTCCCTCCCCCTGGTCATCACCATGTGGGAGACGTACGGATCGAACATGGAAGCGGTGGCGAAGCGGGTCGGCGAACTTCTGGGCATCCCGGTGTATCCCCAGGGGCTGTCGTCCGCCAAGATCGAGGAGCTGGCAGCCGAGGACCGGACCGGGCGCGCGGCGGAGTTCGCCCGCAGGCTCGCCCTCGGCAAGGAGGCCACCGGCGTGATGACGGCGGAGGACGAGGAGGCGTTCAGGGAACTCGCCCGGAAGAACACCGAGGTTGTCCGGGCGCGGGCCGAGGGTGGCGGCGTGATCCAGGGACGCAACGGCGCCTTCATCCTGCGGGACCGCCCCAACACCCTGCACGTCAAGCTCGACGGCATCGCGGAGAAGCGCATCGAACGGGCCGCGCGGCTCGATGACATCACGCTGGAGCGCTCCGCCGCACGGCAGGCGATCGAGGACGACGTCCGGGTCGAGACGTCGCTGCAGGCCTTCCAGTGGGACCCCCGGGACATCGAGTCCTACGACGCCATCCTGAACACGAGCTTCCAGGACACCGAGGAGTCAAGGCTGGTCTGGCCTGACCGCGGCGATCTCCACCCGGTTGAGCACGGCCTGCGCCTTCACCAGGGACGGGACGTACTCGCCACCGAAACCCAACGCGCTCGCGATCCCGAGCGCCTCGTGGACCGCGTCACCCACAGGAACGGGCACCCCGGCCTCCCCCGCCAGGCGCGTGTAGTACCGGACGTCCTTGCGGGCGTTGTCGAGCTGGAACACCATCCCGGCGTAGTCCCCGTCCAGGGCCCGCCCCATCAGATGCAGCAGGCGGGAGTCCGCGGTGCCGAATCCGAGGATGGTCTCCACGTCCCGCGGATCCAGACCGGACGTGGCGGCCACGGCGAACCCCTCCGCGAGGGAAGTGGCAATCGCCTGGATCACGAAGTTGTTGATCAGCTTGAGGGTGTGCCCGGCCCCGGTGCCGCCGGGCCGCAGGATGCGCCCGGCGAACGCCTCCAGCACCGGTCGCACCACCGCGAAGAGAGCGTCGTCGGCTCCCACGATCACGTTGAGCGTGCCCGCCTCCGCCTCCGCGGGCCCCAGCGTCAGCGGGGCGTCCACGAACCCCACCCCGCGTGCCGCGCAGACGGCCGCGAGACGGCGTGTGGACGACGGCTCGCTCGTCGAGGTGTCGACGATCACCAGGCCCGGGCGTGGATCGGTGAGGAGACCGCCGTCGCCCAGGACCACGGCCTCAACATCGGCCGAGGAGGTGACGCACAGCACCACGACGTCGGACGTCGTCCCGAGCTCCGCAAGGGTTCCGACCTCCTCGGCTCCGCCCGCGACCAGGTCCGCCACCCGCTCCGACGGACGCCGCACCGTGAAGGCGAGCGGGAATCCGGCACGCTGAATGTTGCGGGCGATCCCGTGGCCCATCAGCCCGGTGGCGCCGACGAACCCCACACGGGTCATTCGGAGGCCCGCCTCCGGCTGGCGTAGTACTCCTCGAACTCGAGGAACGCGTCAAAGGCCCGCGGGCCGTACACCGTTCCCGGTCCGCCACCCAGCAGGATCGCCACGCCGATCGCCTCGGCGACCTCCTGTTGCGTCGCGCCCGCGCGCGCCGCGGCCCGGGCGTGCGTGGCGATGCAGCCGTCGCACCGCTGGCCCACGCCGAGCGCGAGCGCGATGAGTTCCTTGGTCCTGGTGTCCAGGGCCCCGGGGGCCGTGGCGGCCTTCCCCATCGCCGAGAATCCGGCGTACACGTCAGGAACGAGAGCGCGGAGCTTGCCCGCCGGTTCTCGAAGACCCTCCAGCACGTCCCGCCCATTGCCCATGGAAACCCGCCTTTCCGTCGGTCTGACGCCCCTGCGGCGTGTCTCCCCCACGGTATACGTGTCCGCCCCCACACGGGGCACGGCAGGACGGGCGTGTGGAGCGCCAGCCCCTAGCTCTCCTCGAGCCGCTTGGTGAGCTCGTCCAGTTGCCGGTTCAGGTCGTCGATCCGGGCCTGGAGGTCGGAGATCTGGGCCGCCGTCGCGGCGTCGAGCGAGGACTTGGCGGCCTCGAGCTCCGCCCGGGAGGCGGCCAGCGCGGCCTCGGACCGGGCGATCTCCTCGCGCGCGGAGGCGGCCGTCCCCTCCACGCCCCGCCGGGCGTAGGCGGCGCTGTTGTCGATCGCTGCCTGGGCCTCCTCGATGGCGGCGTTCGTCGAGTTCACCGCGGCCTCCAGCTCGCTGCGGGCATCCCCCGCCATCCCGGTGACCTTGCCGCGGAGTTCCTCGACGGCGTCACGGGCCGCCTGGGCGTCCGCGCGGGCGGCCTCCACCTCCTCGGTCAGCTTGGCGATGATCTCGCTGGCCTTGGCCGAGGCGGAGGCGAGCGCCGAGGCCGCGGAGGCGGCGGTGTCCTTCGGCTGTTCGCCGGAGGAGCAGCCCACGAGGAGCAGGCTGGCCGCGAGGACGGCGGCGGCGGTGCGGGACGGGAAGCGGATCATGGTCACTCCTGGGTTGGCTACCTTCACTGTCCGTCACCGCGACGCCGCGATGCAAGCAGCGGGGATCACCCGGAGCGGGTAATCCCGCGCGTCCGCGGTTCGCACGTGAGCGGCCAGGGGTCGGCCGCCTCGAGGAGTGCCGCGAGACCGAACAGCTCCTCCTCCTGGCCGGCCCGCACCCCGCCGAGCATGACGCCGAAGGGCAACTCGCCGCCGTCGACCAGGGCGCGGTGCAGCGGCAGCGAGATGGCCGGGGCGCCCGTCATGTTCCACACGCTGGTCCAGGGGGTGAAGCGCTTCTGCGCCTCGAAGTCGGCGGCCGGGTCGGGCAGGTTGAGCTCGGCGGGCGGGAGCGGCGGCTGGGCGAGCGTGGGAGTCAGGATGATGTCGAAGGCCGCCCACGCTCCGGCGATCTGGCGGCCGAGCTGCTGCATCCGCCCGTGCGCCGCGGCGTACTCCACTCCCGTCACAGCCCGGCCGATGCCGCGCTGCCAGCGGGTGAGCGCCGTGAGAAGCTGCTCGGCCTCCGGCGGCACCGGCACCTGGGCGGCCATCGTGGTCCACAGGGGCATGAACGCCATCCAGTCCTCGCCCGTCATGGGCCGGGGGGCCTCATCGAGGTGATGCCCGAGTCCCTCGAGCAGCCGCGCCGCCCGGGTGACCGCGGCGCGCGCCTCCGGGTGGACGGGGGCGTCGTCGGCGATGACCGGGTCGGTCAGCACCCCGACACGCAGCGGCGGCAGGGGGGCGTCACAGGCGGCCAGGAACGACGACGCCGGCGCGGGCGCGCGGTACGTGTCGCCCGGCCAGGGGTGGGCGAGAACGTCCAGGAAGGCGGCGGAATCGCGGACGGTCCGCGTGATCACGCCGTCGGTGGCGAGTCCGGGGCCCTCCGCGCGGTGCGGCCCCGGCGAGACGCGACCGCGCGAGGGCTTCATCCCCACCACGGCGCAGCAGGCGGCGGGAATCCGGATCGAGCCGCCGCCGTCGGACGCGTGCGCGGCCGGGACAACGCCGGCGGCGACGGCGGCCGCCGCCCCGCCCGATGACCCGCCCGCGGTGCGCGAGAGATCCCACGGGGTGCGCGCCGCCGGCCCGGCGGCCGGCTCCGTGTAGCAGGGGAGCCCGAACTCGGGAGTCGTGGTCTTGCCCACCATCACCGTCCCGGCCCGGCGCAGCAACGTCACCACCCCGTCATCGACCGGGGCGACGAACCCGCGGAGCGCCAGCGAACCCGCCTCGAACGGAACACCGGCCACCATCGCCAGGTCCTTGACGGGCACGGGCACGCCGAGGAACGGCGGGACCGGGGCCGAGGTGCGGCGATGGTCCGCCAGCGCCGCGTCGGCGGCGGCGGCTTGGGCGGCCGCCAGTGCGGGGGTGACGTGGGCGAACGCCCCCACCCTGGCCCCGACCGTGGCCATCCGGTCCTCCGTGTGCGCGAGGACCTCGGCGGCGGAGACCTCCCCGCGGCGCAGGGCGGCGGCGAGATCGAGGGCGGACAGTTCGTGCACGGCGGTCATGCGGGCAGCCCACCACGTCAGCTCCGGGATCGCAAGGCCCGCCGCGCCTCGCGTAGCCTTGACGGCGATGCGTTGCGACTACTTCGACGCCGGCCGCTGCCGGTCCTGCACCCTCATGGGGACCGGGTACGCCGCGCAGCTCGCCGGAAAGCAGGCGCGCTGCATGGCCGCGCTCGACGCGTACCCCGGGCTGGCGTGGCTGGAGCCGCAGGCGAGCCCGGAGTCCGGGTTCCGCACCAAGGCGAAGATGGTGGTAGGCGGCACGGCCGCCGCGCCCACCCTCGGGATTCTCGACGACGCCGGGCGGGGCGTGGACCTGCGCCGCTGCGGGATCCTGCAGCCGGGCCTCCGGGCGGCACTCCCGACGCTCGCGGCGTTCGTGACCCTCGCGCGCCTGGAACCCTACGACGTCCCGATCCGATCGGGGGAGCTGAAGTACCTGCTGGTCACCGAGTCCCCGGCCGGCGAGCTCCTGGTGCGGTTCGTGCTGCGCTCCGAGGCACCGGTCGAGGGGATCCGGCGGCATCTGCCCGCCCTCCTGACGACGATGCCACGCCTGCGGGTGGTCTCCGTCAACATCCACCCCGAGCACAAGGCGGTGGTCGAGGGTGAGCGCGAGCTGGTGCTCACCGGGCAGGACTCCCTGCCCTTCGCCGTGGGCGACGTGGTGCTCCGCCTGCGGCCGCGGTCGTTCGTCCAGACGAACACGGCCATCGCCGCCGAGCTGTACCGGCAGGCGCGGCGGTGGGTGGACGGGACGGGCGCCCGGAGCGTGTGGGACCTGTACTGCGGGATCGGCGGCTTCGCGCTGCATCTTGCCGCGCCCGGCCGGCAGGTGGTCGGGGTGGAGAGCGGCCCCGAGGCGGTGGCCACTGCCGCCGCCACGGCCGTCGACGGCGTGCGGTTCGTGGCCGCGGACGCCCTCGCGTGGGCCCGCGCGGCCGGGCCGGCGGAGGTCCCGGACGCCGTCGTCGTGAACCCGCCGCGGCGCGGGATCGGGCGTGACCTGGCGGAGTGGCTGGACGGCTCCGGGGTGGGCACGGTGGTCTACTCGAGCTGCAACGTGGACACGCTGGCGCGGGACCTCGCGGCGATGCCGGGCCTGCGGCCGGTGACGGCCCGGATGTTCGACATGTTCCCGCAGACCACGCATCACGAGGTGATGGTGCTGCTGCGCCGCGGGTGACCGCGTTTGCGGCCCTCCGTGGTGGCGCGCATCATCGTGGGGTGACCGCTGACCAGGCCCCGCTGCGCCCCGGACTGGCGCGGCTCGCGACCGCGCTCGACCCCCACCTCGGGCACCACACCCGGCGGCCGCGGCCCGTGGATGAGCCACGTCCGCCGCGACCGGCCGCGGTCCTCCTCATGCTCACGGACGCGGATCATCCGGACATCACCTTCACGGAGCGCGCCCCCACGCTGCGCCACCACCCGGGCCAGATCTCGCTGCCCGGCGGCGCGGTCGAGGTGGGTGAGTCCCCGGTGGCAGCCGCCCTGCGGGAGGCCCGGGAGGAGATCGGCCTGCCGCCGTCGGCGGTGCGGGTGCTGGGCAGCCTGCCGGAAGCGCACGTGACGATCTCCCGGTTCCAGGTGACGGCCGTCGTCGGGCTGTGGGACGGGACCGCGCCGATCGCGGCCGTCGGTCTGGACGAGGTGGCGGACGTGCACCGCTATCAGGTGGCCGACCTCGCGGATCCCGCCACGCGCGCCACCGCTGTCCTCCCCGGGGGCTACCGCGGTCCCGCATTCGTGTTCGGCGACCTGTTCATCTGGGGATTCACCGCCCACCTGGTCGACCACGTGCTCGAGATCGCGGGGTGGGCGCGGCCGTGGGACCGGGGACGCGAACTGCCGGTGCCGCGGCGGTTCCACCGGGACCGGGCGATCGACTGATTCGTCCACACGCTGGGACATGGGGATGCGCTTTTCGCGCGTGCGATGCATCCTTGATGTCAGCCGGCCGCTGCCGGGAGGACCGTCGGAAGGAGATGTCAATGGGATTATCTGATCTCGCGAGCAAGGGCAAGGACCTGCTTGGCAGCGAGAACGCTGAGCGCATCAGCGACGACATCCTCGCGAAGGGCTCAGCCCTCGCCGATGAGAAGACCGGCGGCACGTACGGCGAGCAGATCAGCCAGGGTGTCGCCCACCTCGACAAGCAGGTTGGTACCGAATAGACCTCCGCGCCCTTGACAGCGCGAGCAGACCGGCGCCCCACATCCACAGATGGGGCGCCGGTTTCGCGTCCGGCGACACCCTCCCGCGCCGAATCATGATGAGATTGCCTCATGTCTGAGGACCCGTACGCCTGGCTGGAGGACATCGAGGGTGACCGGCCCCTCGCGTGGGTGAGGGAGCGCAACGCGCTGGCGGAGGAAGTGCTGGCCTCGTCCGACCGGTTCGTCGCGATCGAGCGGGAGATCCGCGAGGTCCTCGACTCCACCGACAAGATCCCCGCCGTGGTCCAGCGGGGCGAGCACCTCTACAACTTCTGGATCGACGGCGATCACGAGCGCGGGTTGTGGCGCCGCACCACGTGGGACTCCTACCGGACGGAGAACCCCGAGTGGGAGGTGCTCATCGACGTCGACGCCCTGGGCCGCGCGGAGGGCGTGAACTGGGTGTGGCACGGCGCCGAGGTCCTCTACCCGAGCCGCGACCGGGCCCTCATCTCCCTCTCCCGCGGTGGCTCGGACGCCGACGTCACCCGCGAGTTCGACCTCACCACGCGCGAGTTCGTGGCCGACGGCTTCACCCGCGCGGAGTCCAAGGGCGGAATGGGCTGGGCGGCCACCGACGGCTCCGAGGTGTTCATCTTCACGGACTTCGGGCCCGGCACCCTCACCCGCGCGGGCTACCCGCGCACCGTGCGCCGCTGGCGCCGCGGCCAGCCTCTCGCCGAGGCGGAACTCGTGTACGAGGGCGAGCGGGAGGACACCTACATCGGCGCGGGCGCCGATTTCACCCCGGGGTACGAACGTGCCTTCGTGATGCGCTCGATCCACTTCTACGAGTCCGAGCTGCTCGAGATCCGGCCGGAGGGCCTGCGCCTCGTGGACGTGCCGCGCAGCAGCGAACCGATCGTCTGGCGGGACTGGCTGCTGGTCCACCTCCGCCAGGACTGGGAGGTCAGGGGCGTCACCTATCCGGCGGGGTGCCTCATCGCCGCCGACTACGAGGCGCACCTCGCCGGCGGGGCGCCCTTCACCGTGCTCTTCAGCCCCACCTCCACCACCTCCCTCGCGGACGTCACCGTCACCCGGCACCACGTCGTGATCACGCTGCTCGACGACGTCGTCAACCGGCTCGAGGTCCTCACCCCGCCGGCGAGGCGTGACGGCGGGCCGGACGACGACGGCGGCTGGCGGCGGCGGGAACTCGACCTCGCCGTCGAGGGCGAGGAGTCCCCGGTCCCCCGGTTCAGCACGATCGCCGTCGGCGCGGTCAACGCCCGGGAGACGGACGACCTCTGGTTGACCACGGCCGGCTTCCTCCACCCCTCCACCCTCTCGGTGCTGCGCCTCGACGCGGAGGGCCGCACGCTGACCGTGGAGGCTCTGAAGGCGATGCCGTCGTTCTTCGACGCGACCGGCATGGAGGTGACGCAGCACTTCGCGGTGTCCGAGGACGGCACCCGCGTGCCGTACTTCCAGGTCAGCCCGCCGGGGCTGCGCCTCGACGGGGAGAACCCCACGCTGCTGTACGGCTACGGCGGCTTCGAGGTGCCGATGATGCCCGCCTACTCCCCCTCGCTCGGCCGTGCCTGGCTGGCGCGTGGCGGCGTGTACGTGGTGGCGAACATCCGGGGAGGCGGCGAGTACGGTCCCCGGTGGCACCAGGCGGCGCTGAAGGAGAAGCGGCACCGGGCGTACGAGGACTTCGCAGCGGTGGCGCGCGACCTCATTGCCCGGCGGGTGACCCGGCCGGGCCGCCTCGGCGTCCAGGGAGGCTCCAACGGGGGCCTGCTGACGGGTGTCATGCTGACGAGGTTCCCGGACCTGTTCGGCGCGGTGGTGTGCCAGGTGCCCCTGCTGGACATTGGATGGCGGAGTACGGCGATCCCGACGACCCCGCCCAGTGGGAGTGGATCCGGACCTTCTCGCCGTACCACCTGTTCGACCCCGAGCGCGACCACCCGCCCGTCCTGTTCACCACCTCCACGCGGGACGACCGCGTCCATCCGGGCCATGCGCGCAAGATGGCGGCGTTGATGACCGCGTCCGGCAAGGACGTCACCTACTTCGAGAACATCGAGGGCGGCCACGGCGGGGCGGCGACGAACGCCCAGCGTGCCCGGATGCAGGCGCTCGCGTTCGAGTTCCTCTGGCAGAAGCTGGGGCGGTCCTGAGATGAGCACCCCCACGCCCTCGCCCCGGCCGCGCACCGACGAGACCGGGCTGGCGGTCTTCGCGCACCTTTCCAGCCTCATCGCCGAGGTGGTCTCGGCGGGCTGGCTGAGCTTCGTCGGCCCGCTGGCCGTGTGGCTGATCAGGAAGGACCGCAGCCCGTTCGTCCGCGCGTGCGCCGCCGGGGCCTTCAACTTCAACCTCGGCATGTGGCTGATGAGTATCGCGGCCTGGATCTCCCTCTTCACGGTGGTGCTGATCCCGCTCGCCATCGTGCTGTTCGCGATCTCGATCCTGGGGATGGTCATCCTGCACATCGTGGCCGCGGCGAAGGCTTCGCAGGGTGAGGTGTTCGCCTACCCGTTCCAGCTCAGGGTCCTCTCCTGACCCCCGGAGGCACCCCGGCGGCGTAGGATCGCACGCAAGGACGACCGGGACGCACGACCGGCCGGCACGGACAACGAGGAGGAGACCATGGCGGACGACCGCGACCGGGGACCGAAGCCCTATGTTCTCGACATCGAGGAAGCCACCATCGCGAACACCAACTACCGCACCACCCTCTGGACGGGTGAGCTGCTGCAGGCGACGCTGATGTCGATCGAGGTGGGGGATGACATCGGTCTCGAGGTCCACCCGGACAATGACCAGTTCCTGCGCCTCGAACAGGGCAAGGGTCGCTGCCAGATGGGTCCGAGCCCGAAGGACCTTCCGTTCGACGAGGTCGTGGAGGCCGACTGGGCCGTCTTCGTGCCCGCCGGGACGTGGCACAACATCACCAACATCGGTGATGTGCCCATGCGGCTCTACGCCATCTACGGTCCCGCCCACCACCCGCACGGCACCGTGCACCCGACCCACGCGGATGCCGAGGCCGCCGAGCACTGACGGTCCGGCGATTCAGCCCTGCCGAACGGGAGGCGATTCAGCCCTGCTGGCCGGGTGCGGGGGGATACGGCGGATTCTGGGGGTCGATCCGCTCACCGTAGCGTGGAGGTTCCGTGGGTGACTGCCCATAGCCCGTGGGTGACTGCCCATAGCCGCTGGGTGGGTATCCTCCGCCGGGCTGGTACCCGCCGGAACCAGGGGTGTACCCGCCGGCGGGTGGATACCCGCCCGGGGTGGTGTACCCGCCGCCGGGAGGCCCGTAGCCGCCGGGCCCGCCGTAGCCGCCATATCCGCCGGGTCCCCCGTAGCCGCCGTACTGGATGTCCCGGCGGTCGCGGTTGACCCGCACCAGCCAGACGATGCCCGCGATGAGCGCCACGAACCCCAGGAAGCCGGCCACGAACCCGAGGACCACCGAGGTGGCCGCGCCCGGCGCATCCTGGATCAGCCTGTCGAGGTCTGCCGCGGGGAACACGGTCAGTGTGCCCGATGCGCCGTCGCAACGGATCACGTACTCCCCCGCAGCGTTCGTGGAGAAGAAGACGATCCCCTCCCGGCTCGCGACGTCCACCTGGCCGCCGCCCGGCCCGGTCACGTCGCACGAGTAGCCGGACCTCGGGTTCTGCGGAATCACCATCCACTCCGAGTCCGCCGGCAGCGTCGCGGCTGACCCGTTCGCAATCTGCTGGGAATTCGCGAGCTCCTCGAGGTCGAGGTTCCCGATGAGACCACCGATCCCCACCAGGAGCCCGATCAGGGGCCCGAGGAGCATGGCAAGCGCACCGAGCACGATCACGATCACAGGGCCCGTCCGACTCGGGAGGTTCGCACGCTGTTGCGGACTGTAGGTCACCACACCCTCGTTTCTCTCGTCCCTGAGCGCGATTGTAGAGTGCCGCCCCGCGGACGGCCTCAGGGGCGCCGGGAGCGGACTCAGGCGCGGGGGCGCCAGAGCACCAGCGCGCCCCCCTGCGACTCGCGGCGAACAACCCGCCGACCGCGGGTGGTGACGACAACGTCGCCCTGGGGCCCGGCCGCGAAGATGCGGTGGCGGCCGGGCTCCGCCATCAGCTTCAGCCGTTCCACCTCGGCCAGGGCCTCCCGCAGCGCCCGCTCGAGGGCGAGAATGCGCCGGATCCCCGCGAGGTTGATGCCCTCCTCCTGGGAGAGCCGCTGCACCTCGCGCAGCTGCTCGATGTCGTGCATCGAGTAGCGCCGCCCCCGGCCGGGCGTCCGGGCCGGCGAGACGAGACCAAGGCGGTCGTACTCGCGCAGGGTCTGCGGGTGCATGCCCGCAAGCTGGGCAGCCGCCGAGATGAGGTACATCGGACGGTCGTTCGAGGCCACTGGTCTCCTCCTTCCTGGTGCCGGGTCCGGCCTGGCGGACGGCCCGCGTCTCAGACGCGGGCCTGCTCCTCGAGGTGGGCACGCGGGTTCTCCCCCGCGGTCGCGGCGGCGAACTGCTCCACCGCCGCCTTTGCCTGGGCGTTCAGTTTCTGCGGGACCACGATGTTCACCGTCACCAGCAGGTCACCCACGCCCTTCGAGGTGCGCACGCCGTGGTTCTTCACCCGCAACGTACGACCCGACGGCGTTCCCGCCGGCACCTTCACGCGAACCGTCCTCCCGTCCAGGGTCGGGACGGTGATGGTGGCGCCCAGCGTCGCTTCGGCGAAGGTGACGGGGAGTGTCATCGTGATGTTGTTCTCCCCGCTCAGGCCGAAGACGGGGTGCGGGTCGACATGCACGGTGACCACCAGATCGCCCGGTTCGCCGCCGTTGCTCCCCGGCTCGCCCTTGCCGCGCAGCCGGATCTTCTGGCCGTCGTGCACCCCCGGCGGGATGCGCACGGTCATGGTCCGGCCGTCCACGGTGAGCTGCACCGTCGACCCCTCGACGGCGTTCCGGAACGGCAGCCGGGCGGTGGTGACGATGTCGGACCCGCGGGTCGCCGTCGGGAAGCCACCCCCGAACGGGCTGCCCCCACCGAAGCCGAAGCCGGTGGTGCGGCGCCGGCCACCACCGCCACCACCAGCCTGGAACATGCGCAGCAGGTCCTCGACGGACTCGGCGTTGCGCGGCTCGAAGCGCGTACCGCCCCCGAACATGCCCCCGAAGAGATCCTCGAAGCCGGCCGTTCCGGCCGCCCCACCGGCCCCGGACGTGAACCGGGGGCCGCCGCCGGCCATGGCGCGCAGGGCGTCGTACTGCTTGCGCTGCTCGGGGTCCGAGAGCACGGCGTAGGCCTCGCCGATGTCCTTGAACTTCGCCTCCGCGGTCGCATCCCCCGGGTTGCGGTCGGGATGCCACGTGCGGGCGAGCTTGCGGTAGGCCTTCTTGATGGCGTCGGCGTCGGCGTCCTTGGACACACCGAGGGTGGCGTAGAAGTCCTTCTCCAGCCAGTCCTGTCCGGTCACGACCCCTCACCTCCTCGCGGCCCGTTCGGCCGCGGTCGTTCCAGTGCGGCTCTCGCCGCGGTCCGGGCGTGCGGCGGTTCTCGCCGCCGCACGCGGTGGCCCGAATCCGCGCGGGATCCGGGCCACCTCCGTGCACCTCCTAGAGCGGGCTTGTCACCGCCACGCGTGCCGGGCGCAGCACCTTGTCCCCCATCCGGTATCCCGGCTGGATCACCTGGGAGATGGCGGGTGCGGTCACCTCGGCGGACGGGGTGTCCATGAGCGCCTCGTGGATGGTGGGGTCGAACTCCTCTCCCACGGCACCGTAGCGCTGCAGGCCGAAGTTCGCGGCCAGCACGTTCTCGAGCCTCTCGGCCACGGACTTGAAGGGTCCCTCGAGATCACCGTGCTGCCGGGCGAGTTCGATATCGTCCAGCACCGAGAGCAGGGCGGTGGCCACCGACTCCACGCCCTCCTGGCGCGCGGCACCCGCCGCCTCCTTCGACCGCCGCACGTAGCCGGAGTACTCCTGGCTGACGTTGTAGTACGACGCGTTCGCGCGGGCCAGTTCGTCGGCGAGCTGCGCGTTCTCGGCCTTCAGCTCGGCGAGCCCCGGCGAGGTGGGTGGGACCGGCGGACCCTCGAAGTGGGGGCGGTTGGGTGAGCCGGCCGACGGCGCCGATGGCGCCTCGGCGTCTGCCGGGCTCGCCGCCGCGGGGTTCACCCGCGCCTTCCCCGTCTCCGGGTCGATCTTCCGCTTGTCGTGGATCACGGGCTCGTCGTGGCTCGGGGTGCTCATTTCTCGTCCTCGTCCACGATCTCGGCATCGACGACGTCGTCATCGGACGCGGCGCTGGCGCCCGCAGCGCCCGCGCCGCCGCCAGCCTGCTGCGCCTGCTCGGAGGCGTAGATGACCTGACCGATCCGCTGCGCCTTCGTGCTCAGGTCCTCCATGGCCGACTTCACCGCCGCGAAGTTGTCGCCCTTGAGAGCGGTCTTCAGGGTGTCGATCGCAGCCGACACGTCG